>DASUCV010000006.1 GCA_036275915.1 Candidatus Polarisedimenticolaceae bacterium
CACACACAACAGGCACTGAGTTGTGTGTGACGAAACCACCCCTCTGACTTTGGGTGGAAATTCGGTAGCTGTCCCCTCTTACTCGACTGTGACGCTCTTCGCGAGGTTCCTCGGCTGATCGACGTCGCAGCCGCGGAGCAGCGCGATGTGATACGCGAGCAGCTGGAGCGGGATCACCGTCAGGAGCGGCGAGAGAAGCTCGTGCGTCTTCGGGACGGTGAGAACGAAGTCGGCCTTGCGGGCGACGTCGCCTTCGTGCTCGTCGGTCACGGCGATGACGATGCCGGAGCGCGCCTTCACCTCTTCGATGTTGGAGAGCATCTTCTCGAAGACGCCGTCGGTCGGCGCGAGGGCGACGACCGGCATGTCCTCGTCGATGAGGGCGATCGGGCCGTGTTTCATCTCGCCGGCGGGGTAGCCCTCGGCATGGATGTAGGAGATCTCCTTGAGCTTGAGGGCCCCCTCGAGCGCGATCGGGAAGTTCACGCCGCGGCCGAGGTAGAGAAAGTCGCGGTGCTGGTGGAACGTCTTCGCCAGCTCGACGACCGGTGCGTCATCGGTGAGGTAACGCTCCATCTGCGCGGGGATGTGGTAGAGCGCGCGGATGATCTCGGTGCTCTCCGCGTCCGAGAGGGTCTTGCGCACGCGACCGAGCTTCAAGGCGAGCAGTGCCAGCGCCGTGATCTGGCTCGTGAACGCTTTCGTCGAGGCGACGCCGATCTCGGGGCCGGCGTGCGTGTAGATCGTGCCGTCGCACTCGCGGGTCAGCATTGAGCCGCGGACGTTGCAAATCGCGAGCGCGAGCGCCCCCTGCGATTTCGCCTCGCGCTCGGCGGCCAGCGTGTCGGCCGTCTCGCCCGACTGCGAGATGAAGACCGAGAGGCACTTCGCGTCGAGCATCGGCTTCCGGTACCGGTACTCCGAGGCGTAATCGACCTCGACCGGAATCTTCGCGAGCTGCTCGATGAGGAACTTGCCGACGTGGCCGGCGTGCCACGACGTGCCGCAGGCCACGATCTGGATGCGCTCGGCCTTGGCGAGCGCGGCATCGGGGACCTGGATCTCCTCGAGGTGGACCGACGCGTCCTCCAGCGAGACCCTTCCGAGCAGCGTGTCGCGCACCGCGCGGGGCTGCTCGTGGATCTCCTTGAGCATGAAATGCTTGTAGCCGCCCTTCTCCGCCATGATCGGATCCCACGGGATCCGCGTCGTCTCCTTGACGAGGGGCGTGCCGTCGATCTTGAGGAAGCTCACCCCGCTGGGCCTCACGACGACGATCTCGTAGTCGTCCATGAAGACGACGTCCTTCGTGTGCGAGAGGATCGCGGGGATGTCGGACGCGACGAAGTACTCGCCGTTGCCGATGCCGACGACGAGCGGCGGGCCGACGCGCGCGGCGACGATCGTGTCCGGGGCGTCGACGGAGAGCGCGACGAGCGCGTAGATCCCGCGCAAGCGGGGGAGGATCGAGCGGAAGGCGACCGGAAGGTCCGTCGCGCCGTCCTTCATCGCCTGCTCGAGCGCGTGCGCGACGATCTCGGTGTCGGTCTCGGTGACGAACTTGTGCCCCTTGGCCTGAAGCTCGTGCTTGAGCTCGATGTAGTTCTCGATGATGCCGTTGTGGATGACGACGATCCGCCCCGTGCAGTCGCGGTGCGGGTGCGCGTTCTCCTCGGTGGGGCGGCCGTGCGTCGCCCAGCGCGTGTGCGCGATCCCGTAGCGGCCGTGGATCGGCTTCTCCGCGAGGACGCGCTCGAGGTCGCGCAGCTTGCCGGGGGCGCGGCGGAGGCTCAGCTCACCGTTCCCGTTGACGACGGCGATCCCGGCGGAGTCGTAGCCGCGGTACTCGAGCTTCCGGAGGCCTTCGATGAGGACCTCGACCGGATCCTTCGCGCCGATGTACCCGACGATGCCGCACATGGATGCCGATCCTCCCCGGTCGAAGACTAAAGGAATAATGCCGCCGAACGGCGGTTGCAATCAGGAATGATGGGAAGACCCGGCCGCGGCCTTCTTTTTCTTCCGCGCGACCCACCCCTCGAGGTTGAGCTGCCGGACCCGCGAGAGTGCGAGCGCGCCGGCCGGGACGTCGTCGGTGACCGTGGTCCCCGCGCCGACGTAGGCGCCTTCGCCGACGGAGACCGGCGCCACGAGCTGCGTGTCGCTGCCGATGAAGACCCCCGCGCCGAGCGTCGTCTTGTGCTTGTGGACGCCGTCGTAGTTGCAGGTGATCGTCCCCGCTCCAATGTTGCAATCGTGGCCGATCTGCGCGTCGCCCAGGTACGCGAGATGCGACGCCTTGCTGCCGCGGCCGAGGGTCGTCTTCTTCAGCTCGACGAAGTTGCCGACCTTCGCGTCCCGCTCGAGGACCGAGCCGGGCCTGAGGTGCGCAAACGGGCCGACGGAAGCAAAGTCGCCCACGACGGCGTCCTCGAGCACGCTGTGGTCCTTGATCTCGACCCCGCGCCCGAGGCGTACGCCGTTCAGCCGGCACCCCGGGCGGACGACGGAATCCTCGCCGATCGTCGTCTCCCCCTCGACGATGACATCGGGGTAGAGGACGACGTCTCGGGCGATGGAGGCCCTCGGGTCGACCCAGGTGCGTGACGGGTCGAGAAGGGTCACCCCGCCCTCCTGGAGCGCTGTCGCCTTGCGCGCGTACAGCTCGGCTCCCGCGCGGGCCAGTTCGGCACGCGTGTTGACGCCGAGCACCTCGTCGGACGCGCCGTGCACGAGCGCCACGACCTTCGCCTTCTTCTTGATCAGCGCGTGGACGGCGTCGGTGAGGTAGTACTCGCCCTGGGCGTTGTCCGGGCGCAGCTTGCGGAGCAGGGGGAAGAGGAGCGTGGGATCGGCACAGTAGATGCCGCAGTTGATCTCCCGGAGCGCGCGCTCCGAAGCCGTCGCATCCTTGTGCTCGACGATCCGCTCGACCCGGCCGCCGCCGTCGCGGACGATGCGGCCGTAGCCGGTCGCGTCGGGCAGCACGGTCGTGACGAGGGACAGCGCCGCCTTTTCTTTGCGGTGGAGGGCGATGAGCGCGGCGAGGGTCTCCGCGCGCAGGCTCGGCAGGTCGCCGTTGACGATGAGGAGTGGCCCGCCGGCGCCCTTGAGCGCCGAGGCGGCCTGCAGGACCGCGTGGCCGGTCCCGCGCTGCTCGCGCTGGAGGACGAAGGCGTCGCAGAGATCGCCGAGAGCCGCCTCGACCTGCTCCGACTGGAAGCCGACGACGGCGACCGTCTTATCGGGCTTCAGCCCCGCCGCGGCACGCGCGACCCACGTCGCCATCGGCTGACCGGCGACGGGGTGGAGCAGCTTGATCGTCTTCGACTTCAGGCGCGTGCCCTGGCCGGCCGCGAGGATCAGGACGGTCAGCGGCGCCCGCTTTCCGGGCACGCTCAGGCCCCCGCGTGACTCGGCTCGATGACGTCGATGAACGCGGCCTCGTCGCGGACCGAGTCGAAGTCGGAGTCGGACGCGGCGTGGAATCGGAAGGTCGGGTCGATCGTCAGCGCCTTCTTCAGCTCGGACGCGGCGCCCTCGACGTTCCCCTGGAGGCCGCGCACCGACGCCCGCGCGTAGAGGATGCTGGCGTCGCCGGGGCGCGCCGTGAGCGCGCGCTCGAGGGTCGACCACGCCTCGTCGAGGCGTCCCGCGTTCGCCAGCACGACGCCGCGGTGGTAGAGCGACTCGGCGTCGTCGGGGCCGGACTCGGGTCCCGCGAGCTTGCGGTCGCAGATCGAGGCGTAGGTGCGGGCGCGGTCGGCGAGGATCGGCTCGTCGCCCTTCGCCGCGTCGATGACCGCGGCGAACTGCGTGCGCGCCTGGGCGAACTGCCCCTTCCCGAACGCCTCCGCCCCGGCGGAGAACGCGGCGAGCGCCGCCTCGTACTGCGCGATGTTGCGCGGGATCGACCGCGCGGGGCGCGCGGGGGTCTCCCCGGGCGTTTCAGGGCCGGCAGTCTTCTTCTTCGCGGTGGCCATGTCGGTCGGAACCTCCCCCCATCGGTCAGGGCGTGGAAAGGGCGCCATTCTAGCGGCCGGGGCTCCCCCCCTTCAACTGAGGCTAAGATCGGCCCCGTGACCGGCTACGTCGCGCTCGGCAGCAACGTGGGAGATCGCGACGCGCACCTCCGGGCCGGGATCCTCGCCATGCACGCCGCCGGACTGCGCGTGACGGCCGCCTCGTCGGTCTGGGAGACCGAGCCGGTCGGGGGCGCCGGGCCAGCTTGGTTCCTCAACATGGTCGTCCGCGTCGAGACCGAGCTGCCGCCCGAAGGCGCCCTCGATGCGCTCCTCGCGATCGAAGCCGCCCGAGGCCGGCGGCGCAGCGTTCGGAACGCTCCCCGCGAGCTCGATCTCGACTTGCTGCTCCTCGGCGACGAGCGGCGCGCGTCGCCCGAGCTGACGCTGCCGCACCCCCGGATGGGCGAGCGCGCCTTCGTCCTGGAGCCGCTCGCCGAGATCGCGCCGGACCTCGTCGTCGGCGCGCGCACGGTCGCCGGGGCGCTCGCGGGGCTCCACGACCCGCACGCCGTGCGCCGCCGCGGTCCCCTTGCCTTGCCGGAAACGCTTTCCGTATACTCGCGCGCTCTATGAAATTCCGGTCGATCGCCGTGGAAGGCCCCATCGGGGTCGGCAAGACGTCGTTCGTCGAGCTGCTCGTCAAACGCTTCGAGGCGCACAAGGTTCTCGAGCGCGTCGAGAACCCGTTCCTGCGCGACTTCTACCACGACAAGACCGGCGCGGCGTTCCAGGCGCAGCTCTTCTTCATGCTCTCGCGGTACCGCCAGCTCATGGAGCTGTCGCAGCGCACGCTCTTCTCGCAGGTCACCGTCTGCGACTACATCTTCCCGAAGGACAAGATCTTCGCGTACCTGAATCTCGACGACTCGGAGCTGCTCATCTACGACAAGCTCTACGCCATGCTCGAGCCGCAGGTGCCGAAGCCCGATCTCGTCATCTTCCTGCAGGCCGACACCCCGCGCCTCATCGAGCGGATCAAGCGCCGGAAGCGCGATTACGAGTCGGAGATCTCCGAGGCCTACGTCACCGAGGTCGCGAAGGCCTACAACTACTTCTTCTTCAACTACACGACGACACCGCTGCTCGTCATCGACACGAACCAGATCGACTTCGTCCATCACGAGAAGGAGCTGGACGACCTGATCGCCCAGATCCGGCGGATGGAACGGGGCGTGCAGTACTATCGACCGTTGAGCACCTCGGCTTAAGTCGCTCGACTCCGCAAGGAGCGGGCAGATGAGGAGGCCGAAGATGATGACCGTCCCCGCCTTCCGGGCGCGCAAGTCCGGACCTCCGCTCGTCGTCCTCACCGCGTACGACGCCATGACCGCCGCGGCCGCGGAAGCCGCGGGCGTCGACGCGATGCTCGTGGGCGACTCCCTCGGCATGGTCGAGATGGGCCACGACACGACCCTGCCCGTCACGATGGAGGACATGCTCCACCATGCGAAGGCCGTGGGGAGACGGCGCCGTGAAGCGCTCCTCATCGCCGACATGCCGTGGCTGTCGTTCCACACCGGGCCGTACGACGCGGTCAAGAACGCCGCGCGGTTCGTGCGCGAGGCCGGCGCCGACGCGGTCAAGCTCGAAGGGGGCAAGAAGCGGCTGGAAGCGATCCTCGCGATCCTCGACGCGGAGATCCCGGTCATGGGCCATCTCGGCCTCACGCCCCAGTCGGTGCTCGCGATGGGCGGCTACAAGGTCCAGGGCAAGGCGAAGGACGCGGCCGACGCGCTCGTCGACGATGCGCGCGCGCTCGCCGAGGCCGGCGTCTTCTCGATCGTGCTCGAAGGCGTCCCGTCGGCGGTCGCGCAGCGGATCACCGAGGCGGTGCCGGTGCCGACGATCGGGATCGGCGCGGGCGCCGCGTGCGACGGCCAGGTTCTCGTCATCCACGACCTGCTCGGCATGCTTCCCGGCGACGTGCCGAAGTTCGTGCGCCGCTACGCCGATCTCCACGGCGCGGCGGCCGAAGCGATCCGGCGGTGGGCCGCCGACGTGCAGAACCGCACCTTCCCGTCCAACGACGAGACCTACGGCTGATGGACGTCGTCCGCCGCGTCCACGGGATGAGGGAGGTCGCGGCGCGCGCCCGGAGCCGCGGCGAGCGCATCGGCCTCGTCCCGACGATGGGGTACCTCCACGAAGGACATCTGGCGCTCGCGCGGCGGATCCGCGCCCACGTCGACGTCACCGTCGTCTCGATCTTCGTCAACCCGACGCAGTTCGGTCCCGGCGAAGACTTCGCGCGCTACCCGCGCGACCTCGCGAGGGACTGCGACCTCCTCGCCGCCGAAGGGGTCGACGTCGTGTTCGCTCCCGAAGCCGACGAGATCTACCCCGCGGGCGTCTCGACGTTCGTCGAGGTCGCCGGCATCTCGGACGTCCTCGAGGGGAAGAGCCGGCCCGGGCACTTCCGCGGCGTCGCGACCGTCGTGCTCAAGCTCTTCGAGGTCGTGAAGCCGCAGGTCGCGATCTTCGGCCAGAAGGACGCCCAGCAGGTCGCCGTCGTGACGAAGATGGCCCGCGACCTCCTCCTCGACGTCGAGATCCTCGTCCTGCCGACGAAGCGCGACGAGGACGGCCTCGCGCTCTCCAGCCGCAACGTCTACCTGTCCGCGGACGAGCGCCGTGCCGCGTCCGCCATCCCGCGCGCGCTCGAGGCGGCCCGTGCCGCGCTCGCCGAGGGCGCGACCGACCCCGATGCCATCCTCGCCGCCGCCCGCGCGCCGATCGACGCGGAGCCGTTGCTGCGGATCGATTACATCGCCCTCGTCGATGCGGAATCGTTCGAGCCGGTGGCCCGCGCCCAGGGCGACCTGCTGCTCGTCGCCGCCGTTTTCGCCGGAACGACGCGCTTGATCGACAATCTGCCGCTCCGCGCCTGAGGCTTCGGTGGACGGCGACGGGACGCGCATCTTAGAGTAGTCGGTGAAACCGCGGCGTTCACTCGGCGACGAGGAGCGACCCCGGTGGAAGGAGTCTCGAAAATGACACGAGAGATGCTTCGAGCCAAGGTCCACAGGATCACGGTGACGGAGTGCGACGTCGAGTACGAGGGGAGCCTCACGCTCGACCGCGACCTCATGGATGCATGCGGGATGGTGCCGTTCGAGCGGATCGACGTCTACGACGTGGACAACGCGAGCCGCTTCTCCACCTACCTCATCGAGGGCGCGCGCGGCAGCGGCGCCTGCTGCATCAACGGGGCGGCCGCACGCCTCGTCGAGGTGGGCCACAAGGTGATCATCGCTTCCTACTGCGCCGTGGACGATGATCGTGTCGCCGGCCATGTCCCCCGGATCGTCCTCGTCGACGACGAGAACAGGATCACCGTCGTCAAGGACCACGAGGGGGCCGGCGTGAAGGTGCCCGCATGAACGACCCCGTCATCGTCAAATCGTTCACCGACAAGGGTGAGGCCGAGATCGCGAAGGGTCTGCTCGAAGCCGAAGGGATCGACGCCGCGATCACCGCGGACGACCTCGGCTCCGAAGGGCCCGGCATCACCTTCGGCCGTCCGATCAACCTCGTCGTCCCGGCGTCCGACGCCGACCGCGCGAGCGACCTGCTCGATCAGGCGGCGGAAGGCGGGCTCGAGGCAAGCGAGGAAGACGCCGACAGCTAGGCTCTCCGCTTCAGCTTCTCCCACACCGCGCGCACCTGCTCCGCCGTTCGGTCGAGCGTCGTCTCCGTGTCGATGACGAAGTCGGCCACGGCGGTCTTCGTCTCGAGCGGCGCCTGAGCGGCGAGGCGCGCCCGTGCGTCGGCTTCGGACATGCCGCGGGCGACCGCGCGTGCCATCTGCGTCTCGGGACGGCACGAAACGACGACGAGGGCGTCGTAGCCCCGGTACATCCCGGTCTCGACGAGGAGCGCGGCGTCGATGAGGGCGACGGCCGTTCCGGGGAGGGTGGATGTCGCGCGCACGATCTCCTCCCGAATGAGCGGATGAAGGATCGCGTTCAAGTCGGCGCGCGCGGCGTCGTCCCTGAAGACGATCGCGCCGAGGCGGCCGCGATCGACGGTGCCGAAGCGCGCCGTCACTGCCGCGACGCCCCGTCCGCCCGGTGCGAGCAACTGGTGCGCGATCGCGTCGGCGTCGACGTGGGTCGCGCCGAGCTCGCGGAACATCGCGGCGACGGTGCTCTTGCCGGAGGCGAGCCCTCCGGTCAGACCGACGCGTAGCACCGGCGCGCCGCGTCGAGCGTGTTCTTGAGGAGCATGGCGATCGTGAGTGGGCCGACGCCGCCGGGGACGGGGGAGAGCCACCCGGCGCGCTCCGCGGCTTCGTGGGGCCGCACGTCGCCGCCGAGGACCGAGCCCTTCTCGCGCAGGAGGCGGAGCTTGGCCTCGTCGTTCCCGAAGACCGCGCGCACCGCGGCCTCGTCGGTCAGCGTGTGGATGCCGACGTCGACGACCGCGGCGCCGGGCTTGACGAAGCCGCCGCCGACGAAGCCGGGCTTGCCGATCGCGGCGACGAGGAGGTCGGCTTGCGCGGCGATCGTCCGGAGGTCCGGCGTCTGCGAGTGACAGACCGTCACGGTGCAGTTCTCGCGGAGCAAGAGGATCGCCATCGGCTTGCCGACGATGTTGCTGCGGCCGAGGACGACGGCGTGCTTCCCGGCGAGCGGCACGTCGTGGCGCTTGAGCAGCTCGACGATCCCCGCGGGCGTGCAGGGGACGAAGCCGGGCAGGCCGATGAGCAGGCGGCCGGCGTTCTCGGGGTGGAAGCCGTCGACATCCTTCGCGGGGTCGATCCCCTCGAGGACGCGCTGCGCGTCGATGCCGGCGGGAAGGGGGAGCTGCACGAGGATGCCGTGGACGTCGGGGTCGGCGTTCAGGCGCGCGACGGCGGCGAGGACCTCCCGCTCGCTCGCCGAGCCGGGGAGGCGCAGCACCTCCGAGCGCATGCCGGCCTCGCGCGCGGCCTTCTCCTTCCCGCGCACGTAGACGACCGAGGCGGGGGACTCGCCGACGAGGACGACGGTGAGGCCGGGCGCGCGCCCCAGCGTGGAAACGCCGGCGGCGACCTCGTCGCGGATCGCACGTGCGACCGCGGTGCCGTCGAGCTTGATCGCGCTCACTTCACCTTCCGCTTCTTGTAGAACGCGCTGAAGCCGAACGCCTTGCCGTCGGTCAGGGTCGCCGAGATGTCGACCTGATACTTCTTCGTCTGCGGGTCGATCGCCTTGTAGATGAGGAGGCCGTCGCGCTTCTCGCCGGGGCCGAGGACGACCTCGCCGTCGATGATCGCGCCACGGATCCGCTCGATGTTCTTCGGCGGCTCGCGGTCGTTGATCTGGAAGGCGGTGATGATCATGGGCAGGTCGATCGGCCCGGCCGAGTCCATCCAGCTCGTGACGAGGCGGCACGCCTGCGGCTGGAAGACCATCCGCGTCTCGGAGAGGTTCTCGATCATGATGTGGAACGAGAAGAACCCCTCCGGGTGGTCGGGCGCGGTCGTGAACGGGTCGAGCTCGAGGCCGCCGCGCGCGTGGATGTAGCGCGTGCGGGTCGCGTCGTCGATGCGCGTGAGGCGGATCGCGGCGGTGGGCCCGATCTTGCCCCACGTCTCGCCGGTCAGCTCGCCCGCGCCGTTCTGCGTCGGATCGGGGTCGTAGATGACCGGCTTCTGCGCCGCGACGCCGAGCGCGAGCAGGGAAGCCGCCACGAGGAGGGTGCGCACGGGGGGGATTCTAACAAGGCACGCTTCTGTGGTATCTCTCCATCATGAACGCGAAGAAGATCCTCGGGCTCGTCCTGGTCGCCGCCGGTGTCGTCATCCTCGTCTACCGCGGCTTCAACTACACGAAGGAGAGCCACAAGGCGTCGATCGGCCCCTTCGACTTCAAGGTCAAGGAGGAGGAGCACGTCGCGATCCCGACATGGGCCGGGATCGGCGCCGTCATCGCGGGGGTCGCGATGCTCATTCTCCCGCTGCGTCGGGAGCGGTAGCGGCGGCCCGCTTCTCCTCTTCCTTGCGGACCTTCTTCAGCGCCTTGGCGCAGACGTTCGTCTCGGCCGTGATCCGGTCGTAGAACCCCTTCAGGAGGATCGTGATGCCGGCCGTCGCGACCGCCGCGCCGGTCGTCGCGGCGGCCTCGAGCGGCTTGGCGTCGATCTTGGGGTCCGCGAGCGTGCCGCCGAGCTTGATGAATGTGTTCGCGATCGTGCCCGGGCTGACCCCGACCCCCTTGCGCGGCTTCAGCGTCCAGGTGAGGTTGATCTCTTCGGTCGAGAGGTCGAGCTTGCCCCGGCCGAGGATCGTGAGCTTGTCGGTGCGCGTCGCGATCGGATCGACGACGACCTTCCCGTCCTCGATCGCCGCCGCCGCGATCCCGCATTCGAGAGGGGTATCGGGGCTCGTCTTCCGGAACGGATTGAGCGTGTCGAGGAGGGAGACCAGAAAGCCGGACGAAAGGGTCTTCGGTAGGCGCCCGGGTCCGAGCTGCACGAGAATCTTGCCGTCGCTCCCGCCGAGGATCTCGTGGAGGGTTCTTCCCTTCCCTGCAAGCTCGGTGTCGACGTCGAGCGTCGGGGCATCCTTCGGCGATCCGTCTTTCTTCAAGAGAAGAGTGAAGCGCCCGCCGTCGAGGCGAAGGCCGCCGTCGAACGCGTAGCCGTCGTCCGCGGGAGTGAGCGCCGCGTGCGTCATGAGGTGTCCGCCGTTCAAGCCCGTGCCCTCGAGGCGCTCGACGTGGAGGCCGCCGTCGTGAGCGCGCGCTTCGATCGAGACGTCGCGCAGGGGAACGCCGGGGAAAGCGACCTCGTCGGCCCGGAGAACGACGCGCGCCTCGAGCCGGCCAAGCGCGGTGAGGTCGATCGCGGCGTCGGGGATGACGTGTGTTCGCTTGGCGGCGACCGCGGGGGCCTTCTCGGCCGGCGGCTCGGTGAATCCGGAGATCAGCCGCGCGACGTCGAGACGCTTCGACCGCAGGTCGGCGTCGATCGTCGTCTTGTCCCCGAACGCGAGCGCGATCGAGCCGGCGACGTCGCTGTCGCCGAGCCGCGCCGAGAAACCCTCCGAGGTCATGCGCCGGCGGTCGCCCAGGAAGTGCCCCTCCGCGGCGAACGAGTCGGTCGGGAGCGGCGACAGGCCCGTGAGCGGGCCCACGATCGCCGCGAGATCGGGGCCCTCGACGTCCACGTCGAGCGACTGGACGTCGCCGACGGTTCCGGAGACCTCGGCGTACGCGGAGCCGAGGTTGATCTTGACGCCGTCGAGTCCGGTGACGCCGTCCTTGCGCCGGATGCGCCCGCGGGCGCGGAGCACGCCGTCGGGCAGGTGAACGCCGGCGAGCTCGGACGCGACCGTGGTGTCGGGAGCGTCGACGGCGATCGTCGCATCGGTCGCCGTCCCGACCGTGCCGTCGACCGCGAGGTGGAGGTTCCCGATCGTGCCTTCGCCACCGCGGACGCCAACGCCGCCGTCGGCCCCGCGAGCGTGGGCCTTCACGTCGAACGGCGTATCGGGAAGATGCGGCAAGGAGCCGTCCTCGAAGAAGCGAGCGATCGAAGGCAGGTGCGGGCCCACGGCGTGGAGATCGAGGTCGTACGCGGGGGCGACGATCCCATCCGCCGTGAGCGTGTCGGACCCGATCGTGCCGGTGCCGCGCTCGACGCGGTAGACGCCGCCGTCGATGCGCAGCGTGCCCTCCGCCTCGAACGGATCGGGCGGAAGCGTGGCATGGACGCCCCACGCGGCGAGGTCCGAGAGGTGGTTCCCGGATACGTGCGCGGCGAGAGACGTGGCGGCGGTGACCGGTACGCTGACGCGGCCTTCGACGGTGGCGTCCATGCCGCCGACGTGGGCGACGACGCCTTCCAGATCGTAGGCACCGCCGGAGATCCCCACCGTGCCGCCGCCGTCGAACGGCTGCGCGGGAAGGCCCGTCACGCCGAACGGCATGAGCGCACCGGCCAAGTCCTCTCCTCCGGCGTGGACACGGGCGCGCGAGCCGGCAAGACCTCGCACCGGCATAAGCGTGCCGTCGATGCCGTACGCGCTCGCGCCGAGATGTCCTTCGACCCCGTGGAGGCCGATCGCTCCGCCCTCGAGCGCCACGCGGCCGCGCACGTCGAACCGCTCGGCGGGAAGGTGCACCGTCGCGAGCGCGGAGAAAATGGAGGCGTCAGGGCCGCTCCCTTCGGCGGTGAGGTCGAGGTCGCGACAACCGGGAGGCGTGCCGATCGTGCCGGACGCGTGGACGGTCGTCTCACCGACGTGCACCGTCGTTGCGCCGATTGCGAGCACGCGCCCCCGGCGTGTGAACCGTCCGTCGACCGTGAACGGCCCCGCGGGAAGCGGAACCGTCGACACCGCCCTCAGCACCGCCAAGTCGCGGCCGCGAGCGTCGACGTCGAGCTCGATCGTCGTGCCGATCGTCCCGCTCACGCGGGCGTCGATCCCTCCCGCCGCGACGTCGACATCGGAGAGCCCTACGGCGCGGTCGGCCCAGACCACCTTGCCCGCGGCGCGGAACGGCCCCGTGGGGAGCCCACGCACACCGGTCCAGCCGCCGATGACCGCCGCGTCGGGACCGGACGCCTCGACGACCGCTTCCGCGCGCGAAAGTCCGAGGAGCGAGTCGACGGCTCCCGTCGCCTTCGCTTCCACGCCGCCGACGCCCGCGACGACCTCCACGCCGACGTCGTCCCCCTGCGGCGAGAGCTTCGCCTCGAGCTTGAACGGGCCGGCGAGGGGCGAGCGAAGGCCGAAGACCGCCAGCGCGACCGCGACGTCGGGACCCGCGACGTCGATCCCGAGCCTCGGGCCGCCGAGCGTCAATGGATCACGGAGGTGGCCTTCGACCGACAGCGTCGATTGCCCAATCCCACCGGTCAACGTCTGATCGACGTCGCGTCCTTCGAGGATGCTCGCGACCGTGCCGACGGTCCCCGCGAGGTGCCACGGCGCGGCATTGAAGTCGCCGCGGCCGTCGACCGCGACCATGTCGGTCGCCGGGTCGCGATGTGCCGTGAACGACTGGATTCCCAGCTCGAGGCCGGGGCGGTGGACGAGCCGGAAATTCCGGAGCGCCGCTTCGTCGACGACGACCTTGGGGGCCTTCTTCCTGGAAGGCGGCCGTTGCGGAAGCTCGAAATGCCAGTTCGACCGCTCGAGGAGCACCCGGACATCCTCCAGCTCGACGCGGCGAACGTGGATCTCTCCCGAAAGCAGCCTTCGGAGATCGATCGAGACGGCGAGCCGCCCCGCGGTCACCATCGACGATTCCGATCCGCCCGGCACGTTGGCGAACCGCACGTCCTTGACGGAGAGGGTCGGCGATCCGAACAGCGACAGGTCGAGCGGGCCTCCGATCGTCAGGGCCCGGCCCGTCGCCTCGCCGGCGAGACGCTCGACCTTCCCGCGGAGCCAGCCGGGGAGGGCGAGCCGCGCGGCGAGAAGGAGCGCGAGAACGAGCGCCGCCCCGACGGAAATCACGACGAGGAAGCGTTTCGCGGGGGAGGCCATCGGGCACCGCCGGAGATGATGCCCTAGAATGCGCCCGTTCCGAAGGCACCGGAGACGAGATGGCCGCCACCGAGATCGTGATCCGCGGCGCCGCGGAGCACAACCTCAAGCGCATCGACCTGACCATCCCGAGGAACCGCCTCGTCGTCATCACCGGTGTGTCCGGCTCCGGGAAGTCCTCCCTCGCGTTCGACACCCTCTACGCCGAGGGCCAGCGGCGCTACGTCGAATCGCTGTCGGCGTATGCGCGGCAGTTCCTCGAGATGATGGAGAAGCCCGACGTCGAGTCGATCGAAGGGCTCTCGCCCGCGATCTCGATCGAGCAGAAGACGACGTCGCGGAACCCGCGCTCGACCGTCGGGACGGTCACGGAAATCTACGATTACCTGCGCCTGCTCTTCGCGCGGATCGGGAAGCCCCACTGCCCGAACTGCGGGAAGCCGATCACCTCGCAGACGGTCCAGCAGATCGTCGACGCGGTGCTCGAGCTGCCACAAGGGGCGAAGATCCAGGTCATGGCGCCGATCGTGCGCGGCCGCAAGGGGATCTACAAGAAAGAGCTGAAGGAGATGGCGCGCAAGGGATTCGTGCGCGCGCGCATCGACGGCCAGGTCCGCGACCTCGCCGACGAGATCGACCTCGACAAGCAGAAGAAGCACACGATCGAGATCGTCGTCGACCGCCTGGTCGTGAAACCCGAGGTCAAGGGACGTCTGACCGACTCGGTCGAGACGGCGCTCGGCGCGGCGGAAGGGCTCGTCGTCATCGACGTCGACGGGAAGCGCGACCTCCTCTTCTCGCGCCACCTGGCGTGCATCGACTGCGGGATCTCGGTCGGCGACCTGGCGCCGCGGATGTTCTCGTTCAACTCGCCCTACGGCGCCTGTCCGGAATGCGACGGCCTCGGCGTCCGCAAGTCGTTCGACAAGGAGAAGATCCTCCGCGACCCCGCGATGACGCTGCGCGAGGGCGCGCTCGCCTGGGGCGACGCGAACTGGTACCAGGTGCTCGAGTCGGGCGTGTTCAAGGCCTACAAGGTCGGCGTCGACACGCCGTACGAGAAGCTCCCGCCCGCGTTCAAGAAGGTCCTGTGGGACGGGGCGGGGGAGCGCGAGTTCAAGTTCAAGTGGGAAGGGCGGCGCAGCAGCTACGAGTGGCAGCGGACGTGGGACGGGATCCTCCCGTCGCTCGAGCGGAAGTACCGCGACACGGCTTCGGAGTCGCGCCGCGAGGAGCTCGAGAAGCTCATGTCGGTCCACCCGTGCCCGGCGTGCCACGGCGCGCGCCTCAAGCCGGAGACCCTCGCCGTCAAGCTCGAGGGGAAGACGATCGCCGAGCACACGTCGCTCTCGGTCGCCCGCGCGATCCGGATGTACGACGCCCTCAAGCTCGACGCAAAGGAGCGGCAGATCGCGGCGCCGATCATGAAGGAGATCAAGGAGCGCCTCGGCTTCCTCGAGAACGTCGGCCTCGGCTACCTCACGCTCGACCGCGGCGCGGCGACGCTCTCCGGGGGCGAAGGGCAGCGCATCCGGCTCGCGACGCAGATCGGATCGCGGCTCACCGGCGTCCTCTACATCCTCGACGAGCCGTCGATCGGCCTGCACCAGCGGGACAACCGGAAGCTCCTCAACACGCTCGTCGCGATGCGCGACCTCGGGAACACCGTCATCGTCGTCGAGCACGACGAGGAGACGATCCTGGCGTCCGACCACGTCATCGACCTCGGTCCCGGAGCGGGGGAGCTGGGGGGCGAGATCGTCGCGCAGGGAACCCCGGGCGAGATCGCCGCCGACCGGAAGTCGCTCACCGGCGCGTTCCTCTCGGGGCGTGAGTCGGTTCCCATCCCCAAGACGCGGCGCGCGGGGAGCGGGAAGTCGATCACCGTCCACGGCGCGACCGAGCACAACTTGAAGAACGTCACCGTCGCCTTCCCGCTCGGGAAGCTCACCTGCGTCACGGGGGTCTCCGGCTCGGGCAAGAGCACTCTGGTCAACGAGATCCTGCACCGCGCTCTCGCGCGCAAGCTCCACGCCGCAGAAGACCTCCCCGGCGCGCACGCGAAGATCACCGGGATCATGGAGATCGACAAGGTCATCGACATCGATCAGTCGCCGATCGGCCGCACGCCGCGCTCGAACCCGGCAACCTACGTCGGCCTCTTCACGCCGATCCGCGATCTCTACGCGCTCGTCCCGGAATCGAGGGCGCGCGGCTACCAGCCGGGGCGGTTCTCGTTCAACGTGAAGGGCGGCCGTTGCGAGGCCTGTGAGGGCGACGGCGTCCTCCGCATCGAGATGCACTTCCTCCCGGACGTCTACGTCACCTGCGACACCTGCAACGGCCGGCGATATAACCGTGAGACGCTCGAGATCCTCTACAAGGGGAAATCGATCGCCGACGTGCTCGAGATGACCGTCCACCAGGCGCTTCCATTCTACGAGGCCGTGCCGGCGATCCGGGAGAAGCTCCAGACCCTCCAGGACGTCGGCCTCGGCTACATCCGCCTGGGACAGGCCGCCACGACGCTCTCCGGCGGCGAGGCGCAGCGGATCAAGCTGGCCAAGGAGCTGTCGCGGCGTGCCACGGGGCGCACCGTCTACCTGCTCGACGAGCCGACGACCGGTCTCCACTTCGACGACGTTCGGAAGTTGTTGGGGGTCCTGGACCGGCTCGTCGACGCCGGGAACACCGTCATCGTCATCGAGCACAACCTGGACGTGATCAAGTGCGCCGATTGGCTCATCGACCTCGGGCCGGAGGGGGGCGACGGCGGCGGTCGCGTCATCGCGACCGGCACGCCGGAAGAGGTCGCGCGAATTCCGGAGTCGAGAACCGGGGAATACGTCGCCCGGGCCTTGACGGGTCGCGCACCGGTCTCTAACCTGATTTCCGGCTCATCCCTGAAGTCCGTTGCGCGACGCCGAGGGTGAGCCTCGGGAGATCGCGCCATGTCCGCCACGCTCAAGACCATCCTCGCCGGAAAGAACGCCGCCCTCAAGAAAGAGATCGAAGGGATCCTCGGCGCCCACGGCAACACCGTCATCGGCGACGTCACGCTCTCGCAGGCTTACGGCGGAATGCGCGACATCAAGTGCATGGTGACGGAGACGTCGTCGGTCGATCCGACGGAAGGCATCCGCTACCGCGGGATGACGATCCCCGAGATGCAGGCGAAGCTGCCGCGCGCCAACGGTGGCTCGCAGCCGCTCCCCGAGTCGGTGTTCTGGCTCCTCCTCACCGGCGACATCCCGACCGACGCGCAAACCGCCGAGGTCACCGCGGCCTGGCGCGCTCACGAGACCCTTCCGGCACACGTCATGAAGGCGCTCGACGCTCTGCCGGTCGAGACCCATCCCATGACCCAGTTCTCGATCGGGATCATGGCGATGCAGAACGACTCGATCTTCGCCAAGCGCTACCGCGACGGGATGCCGAAGTCGGCCCACTGGGAGGCGATGTACGACGACGTCGCGCTCCTCTTGGGGCGCCTTCCGGTCGTCGCCGCCTACATCTACCGCCGCTCGTACAAGGGCGGGAAGCACCTCGCCCCCGCTACCGACAAATCGCTCGACTGGGCGGCGAACTTCACGCACATGCTCGGGTTCGACGACGCCGGGTTCCGCGAGCTGATGCGCCTCTACATGTCGATCCACGCCGACCACGAGGGCGGAAACGTCAGCGCGCATGCCACGCACCTCGTCGGCTCGGCGCTCTCCGACCCGTACCTCTGCCTCGCCGCCGGAATGAACGGCCTCGCCGGCCCGCTCCACGGCCTCGCGAACCAGGAAGTCATGCGGTGGCTGGTGGGCGTCAAGAAGAAGCTCGGCGGTGGCGTTCCGTCGCGCGAGCAGCTCGCGACGTTCGTCTGGGACACGCTGAACTCGGGGCAGGTCATCCCCGGCTACGGCCACGGCGTGCTCCGCGTCACCGACCCGCGCTACCTCGCGCAGCGCGAGTTCGCGATGAAGAACCTCCCGGACGACGAGAACTTCCAGATCGTCAAGATGCTCTACGAGATCGTCCCCGACATCCTCCAGAAGCAGGGGAAGGCGAAAGACCCGTGGCCGAACGTCGACGCCCACTCCGGCGTCATCCTCGTCCACTACGGTCTCGTCGAGTACGACTTCTACACCGTGCTGTTCGGCGTCTCGCGCGCCATGGGCGTCCTCGCCTCGCTGATCCTCGACCGCGCTCTCGGCCTTCCGCTCGAGCGCCCGAAGAGCATCACGACCGAGTGGGTGAAGAAGAAGATCGCCGTTCCCGTGTAAGGCTCCGCCTGACCTGCGCCAGCGCCTCGTTCTCGATCTGACGCACGCGCTCACGGCTGAGGCCGAGCAGCGCCGAGATGTCGCTGAGCAGGGCCGGCTCCTTGCCGCTGAGACCGTAGCGGAGCTTCAGTACCGTGCGTTGCCGTTTCGGGAGCGCGGCGATCGCGTCGCCGATGCGGCGCCACATCTCCGCGGAGAGCGTGACCTCGTCGGGCTCCGCGGCGTCCGGCGCCGTCAGCGTATCCCCCAACGTACGCTTGCTCTCCGGGCGCGTCGGCGTGTCGAGGGAGAGCATCACGCTCCAGCTGTTCATGGCGCGCTCGACCTGATGCTCCGTCAGGCCGAGCTCCGCACCGACGGAAGCAAGGGATTGCGGGCCGTCGTCGTCGCGCGTCTTCGACAGGATCTCGAGAACGCGCCGCCGCCGGTCGCGGGAGTAGCGCGGGACGATGACGAGCTGCGACTCGCGCTCGATCGCGGCGGACATCCCGCGGCGGATCCACCACATCGCGTAGCTCGCGAACTTGACGCCGCGCCCGGGATCGAAACGGTACGCGCCCTCGACCACGCCGAGGTTGCCGGCGCCGACGAGATCGTCGATGGGTACGCCGCGGCCCATGTAGGCGCGCGCGCAGATCGGCACGAGCCGGCGCGCCTCTTCGATCAATCGCTCCATCTCGGCGCGAGGGATGTCCTTCCGGCGCGCCTTCGGCTTCGGTCCTCGCTTCCCGGGGGCAAGAAGCTCCGGGACGAACGTTGGTGCGGTCGTGCCAGACATCGTGTCCTCCTGACGAGGACGATAAGAACGGCGCCGCGCCGGGGCATGGACCGCGGGCGCCAATTTCCTGGCCGAAGGCGACTTTGTTAGGATTCGCCGATGTCTTCGGCACTTTCCGAGCCGACCTATCTCGTCCGCGTCGCCACGCTCCTGCTCGACGACGCCGCACGGGTCGGGGTGAACCGCGAGCGGCTCGTCCGGCGCCTCGTCATCGACGAGGCGACCTTGCGAAATCCCGATGCGCGGATGCCGCTGAGCACGCTCGTCGCGATCGTGCGGGCGGTGCTCGACGAGGCGAGCGACCCCGCGTTCGGCGTACGCGCGGGCTCGGCCCGCAGGGCGCGCGACGCCGGCCTCATCGGCTATGCGATGCTCCACTCGACCACGTTGCGTGACGCCCTGTCGCGTCTGGCGCGTTACGGCCGCATCGTGGGCGACCAGAATCGCTTCGAGCTGCAAGACGGGACGATCGTCTTCGAGAGCCACCCCGGCCTCGAGTCGATTCCGGAGATCGTGGAGCTGAACCTGGCCTGGATCGTCGCCGTTCTCCGCGAGATCGCGGGGCGCGACATCGTCCCGGCCGCCGTGCGATTCCCGGCGAAGGAGCCGGAGCACGTGCAGGCGCTCCACGCGCACTTTCGGTGCCCTCTGGAATTCGACGTGCGGCCCGCGGCCATCGTCATGCACGGCGCGGATCTCGACACGACCGTGGCGTCCGCGGATGCGACGCTCGTCGGGTATCTCGACAAGCTTGCGGACGAAGCCGTGCGTGCGCTCGGCGCCAACACGACGACGGGACGGCTCCGCCAGGTCCTCTGGTCGCGCCTGAGCGCCGGCGCGCCCACCCTCGATGCCGCCGCGGCGACGATGGCGATGAGCCCGCGCACGCTGCAGCGGCGGCTCGCCGACGAAGGGACGACGTTCGCGGACGCGCTCGGCGCGCTCCGGCACGATCTCGCGGCCGGTCTCCTCGACGACCCGAAGCTCGCCGTCTACGAGGTCGGGTTCCTCCTCGGGTACGCCGACCAGAGCGCCTTCCACCGGGCGTTCCGCCGCTGGTACGGGATGTCGCCGCGACGCTTCAGGGAGAAGTCGCGCCGCCCCTAGACGTCGACGTGGCGCGCGGCGGCCGCGCGATAGCGGCCGATCATGCGCACGAGCTGAAGGAGTCCCGTCGTCGGCGCCCCGCGCGCCCGGTTTTCCGCGCCGATCTCGTACGCCAGCCGCCACTGCCGGAAGAGGATCGCGTAGGCATCGAACGGGCCCTTCGCCGCGTCGTACACCGACGTGGCCTCGGACGTCACGCCGTTCAGCTCGATGACCTTGAGCTCGCCGCGGCGAAACGCCTCGACGGAGGGCGAGCGCACGTCGTAGCGGCCGAAGCAGAAGCCGTCGAACGTGCGGCTGACGCGGTCGATCGCGGCTTCGAGCTCCGGCGTGGCGTGACGCATCCCGTCCCGGAAGAAGGCGCCGCGGCAGTGCGTCCCGAGCTCGACGAGCTGCACCCGTTCTCCGCTCGGGACGACGTCGTGCAGATGCTCGTGCTGCTTGTCCAGGTAGGTTGGCGCCATCGGGAGGGTACGGCGGTCGGTGAGGATCAGCTCCTCCAGGGTCCGCGCTCCGTCGCCGGTCACGGCGGGGAGCTCCTTCTCGGTGATCGCGAAGATACGCCCGCGGTCTTCCGACGGGCGCCGCACATAGAAGACGCCGAACTCGACGCCGGGGGCGTACTGCTGCGCGATGACGTCGTACGGCGCCGTGCGGAGGTACGCATCGACCTCGTCCCAGCTCTTCGCGATGACGACACCGGAGCCGCGCTGGCCTGCGTCGGGCTTGAGGACCAGCGGGAGCCCCAGGTCACGCACGCCCTCGGCGTCGCCGCCGCGCACGAGGTGCCACGGCGCCACTGTGTCGCCGGCGCGGGCGAGGCCGGTCAGGATCTGCGCCTTCGACTCGCCGATGAAACCGCCGGCCTCGATCGCGGGGTTCGCGGCGGTGAAGAGCGTCATCCCGCGAAGTCGGACGCCGAGCCACGCCGCGTAGAGCACGACCGGTGGATAGAAGACGTACGGTGGCCAGTACTCCCAGCGCACCAGCCGGCGCCAGCCCGACGCGAGGAGCCGGCGGCCGCGCCAGGTGAAGAGCTTGGGGATCGTCCGCGTCGCGATCGTGACGATCACGAACACGACGACGACGGCGGGCAACGCGTAGGCCTCGAAGCGATCGAAGACGTCGAGAACCGGCGCGCCGACGAGGACCGTCACGCCGACGAGGAGGGGCGTCCAGAGGATCGCCGCGACCCCGAACCAGAGCATGAACGTCCAGAACGGCGTGCGAAGGACGCCGGACGCGAGGTAGGTCGTGAAGCGCGTCCCGGGGAGGAATCGGCTCGCCAGGATGACCATCGGACCGCGCTCACGAAACCACTCCGAGCTCCGCTCCATCTGATGAGGTGTGATGAACCAGCGCATGGGAGCGCGGGCAACGACCGCGCGGCCGAGCGTGCGCCCGATGAGGAAGAGCAGGATGTCGCCGATCAGGATACCGAGCAGGCTCGCGACCGTGCCGGCGAGGAAGCTGAGGCGTCCGGCGGCGATGAGGAGGCCGGCGCCGATCGACGAGAGATCCTCGCTGACGAGAGTGGACGCCGAGATCAGGGCGAGGACGATGAGGCGCGGGATGCCTTTGAACTTCGGCAGCGATCTCGGATCGAACGGCCTCGCCGCGGCGGCGATGCGCTCCGGATCCGCCGTCGCGCGCGTCGGCGCGTCGCCGCGCTCGACGCTCTCGAGGAACGGCAGCACGACGCCGGGGAGGCGGTTGTCCTGGCGAACGAAGACCATGAAATGACTGGCGGGTGTCATGACGATCCGCGCTTGCGGGACGAGGCGCGCGTGCTCCTCGGCCGCCTGGATCGGCACGAGCGGGTCTTCCTTGCCGTGGATGATGAGCATCGGCGCCGCGAAGCGCGACAGGATGCCGCGCAGCGGACGCTGGTCGGAGTCGTAGAAATTGCGGGCGTAGCTCACGCCGAACAGGCTGTGGTCGAGCGCGCCGAAATGCGGGGTGAGCTCCCGCAGCGACCAGATGAGAGCGAGCTGAATCCCGTGGAGCGCGTGGTTCATCCGGTAGTCGCCCAGCAGCTCGTACTCCTGCGCGCCGATCGCCGAGAGCATCGTGATCGAGCGGACGCGCCGCGGCGCGATGTCGGCCATCGAGAGGACGACGCCGCCCCCCATGCTGAAGCCGACGAGGTGCGCCTCGCCGATCCGGAGGGCGTCCATCAGCTCGAGGACGTAGCGGGCGTGGGCGCGGAACGAGTAATCGGGGATCCGGCGCTCGCTGGCGCCGAACCCGGGAAGGTCGGGGGCGATGACCCGGTACTCCTTCGCGAGGGCGGGCAGCACGTTGTCGAAATCGTAGGAACCGCCCGGGCTGCCGTGAAGGAGGATGACGGCGGGCCGGTCTCGAGGACCGGCATCCCGATACGCGATGCGGAGCGTGCCCGCTTGCGGTCGATCCCCCGCGACGATGGGAACGTCGACGGTGGCGAGGCCTGCGGGAACCGGGCGCTCCGGCTGCGCGTGGCGCACGATCCACGACGCCGCGAGCAGGACGAGATAGAGTGCCGCGAGCGCGCGGACGATCTTGCCGGTCACGAGGCCGGAGTCTAGCAGGGGGATGCGATGAGCTTCGATTTCACGAACCGCGACGTGGTGGTGACCGGAGCGACCGGCGAGCTCGGCGGCGCCGTCGCACGAACCCTCCTCGACGCAGGGGCGACGCTCTACCTGCCGGTCCGGAGTCTCGCGAAAGCCCGGAAGCAGTTCGTCCCGTTCGAGGATCGCGCGCGCTTCGTCGAGGTCGCCGACCTCGGAAACGAGGGGGCGGTCGAGGCGTTCTACGCGACGGTCCCTCACCTGTGGGCGTCGATCCACACTGCCGGCGGATTCTCATGGGGGCGGGTCGACGACATCTCGCTCGCGCAGTTCCAATCGATGCTCGACATGAACGCGATCCCCGCCTTCCTGTGCGCGCGTGAGGCGATCAAGAAGATGCGCGGGCGCGGCGGCAGGATCGTCAACGTGTCGGCACAGCCCGGTGTCGAGCCGCGCCGGGGCGCCGGCAAGTCGGCCTACGCGGCAAGCAAGGCGGCAGTCGCGGCGCTCACGCTGGCTCTGGCCGAAGAGGTCGCCGACGAGAAAATCTGGGTCAACGCCGTCGTCCCGTCGATCATGGACACGCCGTCGAACCGCAAGGACATGCCCGACGCCGACCACGCGAAGTGGCCGAAGGTCGACGAGGTCGCCGCGACGATCGCGTTCCTGGCGTCGCCGGAGAACGCCGTCACGCGCGCCGCCCTCGTCCCGGTCTACGGAAGAACCTGATCGAGATCGCCACGGCGCCCGGGTAGACGCTCACGGCCTCGCCATGGTTTGATTCCCCGGCACAGGAGTCCTCGTGGGCGTTCCGGGGTATCGAGTCGTCGAAGAGCTTTCGCGCACGCTGCGGCGCGCCGTGCGGATCGCGGACGGAGCCCCGGTCCTGCTCACCTCGTCGCGGCACGGAGAGTCCCGGCGCGAGCTGGCGCTCCTCGCCTCGCTCGCGATCCCCGGGATTCCCAAGGCCTACGACGTCGTGCGCGACGGGGAGGCGTCGTGGCTCGTCCTCGAGGACCGTGGCGGCGAGCCGCTCTCGGCTCTCCTCGGGGGCGGTCCGCTCGACGTCGCGACCGTCCTCCATTTCGGGCTCGAGCTCGGCGCGATCCTCGGCGGGCTCCATCGGCGTGGGTACGTGCACCATCACGTGCGACCGGCGTGCATCCTGGTCAAGCGCGGCAGCCGGGAGCTCTCGCTCCTCGATTTTGCGCACGCGACGTCGGGCGCGGCGTCGACCCCGGCGCTGCGGCCCGAGACCCTCGCCTACGTCTCGCCCGAGCAGACCGGAAGGACGAGTCGCATCATCGACGAGCGGACCGATCTGTACTCGCTCGGGCTCACGCTCTACGAGGCGCTGACCGGCATCCCTGCGTTCCGATCGACGGACGCCCTCGAGCTCATCCACGCGCAGATCGCAAGGACGCCGGACGCACCCCGGCACGTCCGTCCCGAGGTCCCGGAGCCGCTGTCGGCGATCGTCATGAAGCTCCTCGAGAAGTCCGCGGACGACCGCTACCAGAGCGCCGCGGGCCTGCACGCCGATCTCGACACGTGTGCCCGCGCGTGGAGCTCGCTCCGCGAGATCCCGGCGTTCCCGCTCGGACGGCACGACGTCACCGACCGCTTCCTCGTCCCGCAGAAGCTGTACGGCCGCGAGCGTGACGTGCTCGCGCTCCGCCGCGCGTTCGAGGCGGTCTGCCAGGGCCCGCCCGCGATGGTGCTCGTCTCGGGCTGGGCCGGCATCGGCAAGACGTCGCTCATTCAAGAGCTCTACCGTCCGATCGTGCGCCAGCGCGGCGCTTTCATTTCGGGCAAGTTCGATCAGAGCGCCAGGAACATCCCGTTCGGCGCCCTCGTCCAGGCGTTCCGCGGGCTCGTCCTGCAGCTGCTGACCGAGAGCGAGGAGCGCCTGGCGGAGCGGCGCCAGAGGCTCGAGGCCGCCCTGGGGGAGAGCGCCGCGGTCCTCATCGACGTGATCCCCGAGATCGAGCTGATCGTCGGCAAGAAGCCGGCAGCGCCGCCGCTCGCCGCCGTCGAGGCCCAGAACCGGTTCCGGATGGCGTTCCAGAACTTCGTCGGCGCGCTCGCCGGTCCCGAGCATCCGCTCGTCGTGTTCCTCGACGATCTCCAGTGGGCCGACGCCGCGAGCCTCGATCTCCTCCAGCCCCTCCTCACGAGCGCCGACGTCCGGGCGCTGCTCGTCATCGGCGCGTACCGGGACAACGAGGTCGATGCCGGCCATCCGCTGACGCGCGCCATCGCCGGCCTCTCCGCCTCCGCCGTCCCGATCGACCGCATCGTGCTGTCGCCCCTCACACTCCCCGACCTTCACCGGCTCGTCGCCGACTGCCTCAAACGGGACGATCCCGAGGTCGAGGAGCTGGCGCGACTCGTCGCGCGAAAGACCGAGGGAAACCCGTTCTTCGTGATCCAGTTCCTGAAGTCGCTCGGCCAGGACGGTCTCCTCCGCTTCGACGCCGAGGAGGCGCGCTGGGTCTTCCGCGTCGACGACATCGCGCGCGCGCCGATGACGCAGAACGTGATCGACCTGATGGATCGCAAGATCCAGCGCCTCTCGTCCCCCGCGCAGGAGACCCTCACGCTCGCCGCCTGCATCGGCAACCGCTTCGATCTGGGGACGCTGGCGACGGTGAGCCGCGAGACCCCCGAAGCGGTGGCGTCCTGCCTGCAAGAGGCGCTCGACGAAGGGCTCGTGCTCCGCGATCCCGACGCCGACACCTACGCCTTCCTGCACGACCACGTCCAGCACGCGGCGTACGCGAGGCTGCCGGACGGCGAGCGGGCGGGGCTGCACCTCACCCTCGGGAGGCTCCTGCGTGCGTCGTGGGGTCGCGCGGCGGAGGACGAGCGCATCTTCGACGTGGTCGGCCACCTGAACGTCGGCCGCAGCCTCATCGTCGACGAGGGCGAGCGCTTCGACCTGGCGCGACTGAACCGGATCGCGGGTGACCGCGCGAAGTCGTCGACGGCGTACCAGGCGGCCCTCGAGCACTTCCGGACCAGCCGCCAGCTGCTCGGAGAGGATCAATGGGCGACGGACGGTCCATTCACCTTTGCCGTGCATCTCGGGGCCGCCGAGTGCGAGTACCTCTGCGGTCACTTCGACGAGGCCGAGCGCCGCTTCGAGCACCTGCTCGCGCGTGCCCGGACGATGGTCGACAAGGCCCGCGTGTACGAGCTGCGTGTCGTCCAGCACGAGAACATGTCGCGCTACGCCGAGGCGGCCCGGATCGGCTTCGCCGGCTGCGCCCTCTTCGGGATGGAGTTCCCCGAGGATCCCGACGCCGTGGCGGCGATGCTCGAAGGGGAAATGGCGGCGATCGAGCGCTTGCTCGACGGCCGGCCGATCGCGTCGCTCGTCGACCTTTCGGTACTGGACGATGCCGAGACGCGGATGCTGCTCAAGCTCCTCACGACGACGTGGGCCCCGGCGTACATCCTGGGCAACGCGCGGGGCGCGTCGTTGATCTCCGCGCGGATCGTGCGTCTCTCGATCGAGCGCGGGAATTCGGAGGATTCGGCATACGGCTACGTGACGCACGCGATCACGGTGGGTCCGCACCGGGGCGATTACCGCTCGGCCTACGACTGGGGGGCGCTCGCGCTCGCGGTCAACGACCGGTTCGCCGACCAATCGCGCCGCTCCAAGATCCACCAGCAGTTCAACGCGCACGTCACGCTCTGGCGGAGGCCGCTTCACACCTGCATCCCGCACGCGCGCGAAGCCTGCCGGAGCGGCCTCGAGTACGGCGATTTCGCCTATGCGGGGTACGGCGCCTTCACCGAGAGCTGGCCGGCGTTCCTGACGAGCGGGGACCTCGGCGCCTTCGTGCGCGACTACGTCCCGACGCTCGCCGTCCTGGCGAAGGTGAGGATGCACGGGCTCGTCGACGCGCACACGGTGATGCTCCAGTGGGCCCGGGCGCTCCTCGGCGAAACGGACGGCCCGTGTTCGCTCTCGGGACCGGGATTCGACGAGGCGGCGTACGTCGCGAGGCATCGCGAGAACCGGTTCTTCATGACCGTGCTGCGGATCGCCCAGCTCCACCTCGCGGTCGTGCACGGCGACGTTCCCGCCGCCCTCGCGGCGGCCCGCGAGGCCCGAGCGCTCGGGCCGTGGGGCCGGGGCACGATCTGGCCGGTCCTCCTCGAGTACTGGGGCGGCCTCGCGATCGCATCGGGTTACGACGGATCGCGGCCGCTCGACGCCGGTGACGCGCGCGCACTCGAGGCCGCGCGGGAGACGCTCGAGGCGCTCGCCGCGAGCTGTCCCGAGAACTTCCTCTGCTTCCACCTCACGCTCGACGCCGAGGCGAGGCGGATCGCCGGCGATCGCGCCGGCGCCACCACTCTCTACGAGAGCGCGCTCCAGGCCGCCCGCCGGTACGACGCGGTCCAGCACGAAGCGCTCGCCCATGATCTCGCGTCGAGGGCGTTCGCCGCGGCGGGCCTTCCGACCGCCGCGCACGCCCACCGGGAAGAAGCGCGCCGCGCCTACCGCGCGTGGGGCGCGGTCTCGAAAGCGGGCTCCGCCGCTGCGGTCGCCGAGGTGCAGGGGGTGACGATCGACGTCGCCTCGGTCGTCAAGGCGGCCCACGCCCTCTCGGGGGAGATCGTCCTCGAGGAGCTGCTCCGCAAGCTCATGTCGATCGCGATCGAGAACGCGGGGGCCGAGCGAGGGGTGTTTCTCGAGGAGAAGGACGGGCGGCTCGTCGTCGAGGCGGAAGGACGCGTCGGCGGCGAGGCGGTTCGTGTGCTCGAGTCGCGGCCCCTCGAAGAAGCCGATGTCTGCCGTGCGGTCGTGCAGTTCGTGCGGAAGACCGGCGAAGGTGTCGTCGTCGCCGACGTCGGGAAGGACGAGCGGTTTGGCGGCGATCCCTACGTCGTCGCGAGGAGCCCGAAGTCGGTGCTCTCGGTTCCAGTCGTCCGGCAGGGGAGGCTGGGCGGCATCCTCTATCTCGAGAACAACTTGACGGCCGGCGCGTTCACCGCGGAGCGGATCCGCATCCTCGACCTCCTCTCCGCGCAGGCGGCGATCTCGCTCGAGAACGCGCGCCTCTACCGCGACCGCACGCAGGAGGTCGAGCGCCGCAAGCGCGCGGAGGACGACCTGCGCGCCGCTCTGGGAGAGGTCGAGACGCTCAAGAACAGGCTCGAGGCCGAGAACGTCTACCTGCAGGAGGAGATCCGCAAGGAGCACAACTTCGAGGAGATGGTCGGGAGCTCGCCCCAGCTCCTGAGCGTCCTCCGGACGGTCGAGCGGATCGCGCCCACCGACTCGACCGTCCTGATCTACGGCGAGACGGGGACCGGCAAGGAGCTCATCGCGCGCGCCATCCACGACCGGAGCGCGCGCAAGGGCCGGCCGCTCGTGAAGGTCAACTGCGGCGCGATCGCCGCCGGGCTGGTCGAGAGCGAGCTCTTCGGCCACGTGCGAGGTGCCTTCACGGGGGCGATCGAGAATCGCGTCGGGCGCTTCGAGCTGGCGCGCGGCGGCACGATCTTCCTCGACGAGGTCGGCGAGCTCCCGCCCGAGACGCAGACCAAGCTCCTGCGCGTCCTGCAGGAGCACGAGTTCGAGCCGGTCGGCGGGAGCCGCACGGTGCGCGTCGACGTGCGCGTCCTGGCGGCGACGAATCGCGATCTCGAGGAGGCGATGCGCGGGGGCCGCTTCCGTCCCGACCTCTATTACCGGTTGAACGTCGTGCCGCTGACGGCCCCGCCGCTCCGCGAGCGGAAGGGGGACATCCCGCAGCTCGTCGCCTTCTTCCTCGAGCGGTTCTCGCGCCGGTTCGGCAAGGCGGTGAACGGCGTCTCGCAGGAGACGATGGAGCGCCTGATCCGCTACCGCTGGCCCGGGAACATCCGCGAGCTCCAGAACGTGATCGAGCGCGCCGTCGTCCTCATGCCGGGGAGCGTGCTCACCCTCGATCACGAATTGAACCCGGCGCCCGGATTCCAGCTCGATCGACCGATGGAACCGCTTCCGCAAGCACCGACGGGGGGCGAGGCGCCCGCGCTCGAGGACGTCCAGCGGCGCCACATCATCGAGGTCCTCGAGCGGACCCGTGGCGTCATCGAAGGCGAAGCCGGGGCGGCGAAGATCCTGAAGCTCCACCCCAACACGCTTCGCAGCAAGATGAAGAAGCTCGGCATCCGCCGCGCAACCCACGATATTTCGTAGTCGGCGCCAACGCGGCGCGCCGGCGCCCACGAACCACGAAATATCGTGGGCAGTAACTCCACTAAGTCATTGCATCCAAACAACTTTATTGACTGACCCCCTGGCAATCGCCGTGCAATACAAATCCGGCATGCTGAAGATCTCGTGTAACGGATCGACGATCCGGGCCGAAGGAACTCTTGGAGGGCCCTGGGTGGCCGAGCTAGAGAATGCGTGCACGACCGTGCTCGCCGAGCGCCGGCGGGTCCAACTCGACCTGTCCGCCGTCGGCTTCGTGGATCGGGCGGGGGCCGCGCTCATCGAGAAGCTGCGGTCCGACGACCGGGTCCGCTTTGCGAAGGTCTCCGCGTTCGTGGCCGAGCTGATGAAGGGGGGAGCCGCATGATCGCCGAGACACAAGCGCTCGTGGCCTCGCTGAGAGCGAACGACCCGATCGCGACCGCATGGTTCGTCCGATCGGAGACCCCGCGCCTGCTCGCCGTCGCTCGCAGGATCCTCCGGAACGACGAAGATGCGAAGGACGCGGTCCAGGACGGGCTGATCTCGGCCCTGGGCGCGCTCGACCGATTCGAGGGCGGGGCGGCGCTCTCCACGTGGGTCCACCGCATCGTCGTCAACGCCGCCCTCATGAAGCTCCGCTCGAAGAAGGCGCGTCCGGAAGAGTCGATCGAGGACCTGCTGCCGGGGTTCGAAGCCGACGGACATATCGCGGTGCCGGCGTCGGAGTGGGCCCCGGCCGACGAGCTGGTCCTCCGGGACGAAGTCCAGCAGCTCGTCCGCGCCGCGATCGAGCGACTCCCCGACACTTATCGCACCGTCCTGCTGCTTCGGGACATCGAGGAGCTCTCGACCGAGGAAACCGCGGAGGCGCTCGGCTGCACGCCGGTCGCGGTGAAGGTGCGCCTCCATCGCGCGCGCCAGGCGCTGCGGGGATTGCTCGATCCCAACCTTCGCATGTGACAGAGGGGACAGCTTCCGAAACTCAAAGGGGCGGCCTTCTTGGCCGCCCCTTTGAGTTTCGCAAGCTGTCCCTTCTGATCAGTCGTCGACCTTGATCTGCTTCCCGTCGTTCTTGACGACGGCCGGCCAGTACTTGTCCGCCTTCTTCAGATTGCCCTGCACGTCCTCGTTCCACAGACGGACGGCGCGCGCGTTGTGCTGAATGACGAGACGCCCGTTCACGATCGAGAAGGTGCTCACGTCGATCGGCGCGGTGCGTCCCTGCGAGACGGCGTAAGCGCAGAAGGCGCCGAACTGCGGCTCGTACTTCATCGGCTCCTTGTCGAACAGCGCCTTGTGCTCGGCGGAGGAGAAGTAATAGGTCGCGCCGTCGGCGCTCGACCGGTAGGTCTTCGTTCCCATCACCGGCTTGCCTTCGGTGAAGAATGCGACCGGGTCGTAGCCATCGAGGATCACGCCCTCGGCGTTGAGGTTCAGGAGCTGCGTGCTGTGGTTGGCGAAGGCCGCGGCGGCGGGGACCAGGAGGACGACGCCGAGGGCCAAGCGGAAGAGGGTCGAGCTCATGTTCATTCTCCTTGGGACTCGGCTCACTTGACCGGGGAGGGGAACGACGCCTCGCCCAGCACGACCTCGGCGTAGGCGCACCAGATCTGGACCTTGGCGACGTCGTGGACGTACGCGGGAAGGGTGATCGACTTGTTGAGCTTGTCGCCCTTCACGACGAGGTGCTGGAGGAGGTAGACGTTCCCCTGCGAGTCGACGACCTGCCAGTGGGGATCCGGCGTCTCGGGGACCTTGAAGTCGTCGGAGAGCGTCAGCGTTTCCTTGCCGCCCAGCAGTGCGTGCGTCACGGTGCCGGCGTTGACCTTCGCGCCCATGAACGTCGAGGTCGTGTGCTCGTGGTTCGCCGAAGCGGGCGCCGCGACGGCGAGCGCCACCGCGGCGAGGGCCGGGAGCGCGAGGCTGCGAACGAGAGTGCGGGTGTTCATCGATCATCTCCTTGTGTTGGTGTGTGTCATCGGTTCGCAGCCTTCGATTCCCGAGGAGCGCGCTTGGTTTCGCCGCGCGCGGCCAAGAGCTTCGCGACGAGGCCGGTCCAGCCGGTCTGATGCGAAGCGCCGACGCCGCGGCCGCTGTCGCCGTCGAAGTATTCGTGGAAGAGCACGTGATCGCGGAACCAGGGATCGCCGTGGCTCTTGGGATGGCCCGCGAGGACGGCGCGCGTGCCGCCGGCGTCCGCGAGGAAGATCCGCGTGAGGCGCCGCGCGATCTCGTCGGCGGCCTCGCCGATCGTGACGAGGCGTCCGGATCCGACGGGACACTCGATCTTGAAGTCGTCGCCGTAGTAGTGCTGGAACTTCTGGAGCGACTCCAAGATGAGGTAGTTCACGGGAAACCAGATCGGCCCCCGCCAGTTCGAGTTCCCGCCGAACAGGCCGCTCTCCGATTCCGCCGGCTGGTAGGACACGGTGAGCGCACCTCCGGGGGCGTCGAAGACGTAGGGATGCTCCTTGTGCACGCGCGAGATCGCGCGCACGCCGTAGTCGGAGAGGAACTCGGTCTCGTCGAGCAAGCGCCGCAGGATCCGCTTCATCCGGTGGCCTCGGAGGAGCGAGAGCAGCCGCCGCTCCTTCATCCCCGGCGTCTCCCACCGCGAGACGAGCGCCGCGAGATCGGGGCGATAGCTCAGGAACCACTCGAGCCGCCGCCGGAATTCGGGGAGCTCCTCGAGCAGCTCGGGCTCCAAGACCTCGACGGCGAAGAGCGGGATGAGCCCGACCATCGAGCGGACCTTCAAGGGCACCTGGCGGCCGCCTTCGAGGCTGAGCACGTCGTAGAAGAAGCCGTCGGTGTCGTCCCAGAGCCCGGCGCCGCCCTCGCCCATTGCGCTCATCGCCTCCGCGATGTGCAGGAAGTGCTCGAAGAACTTCGTGGCGATGTCCTCGTAGACCCGGTTCGTCCGCGCCAGCTCGAGCGCGATGCGCATCAGGTTCAAGCTGTACATCGCCATCCAGCTCGTGCCGTCGGCTTGATTGATGAACCCGCCGGTCGGCAGCGGCGCGCTGCGGTCGAACACGCCGATGTTGTCGAGGCCGAGGAAGCCGCCCTGGAAGACGTTCCGGCCTTCGGCGTCCTTCCTGTTCACCCACCAGGTGAAGTTGAGCATCAGCTTGTGGAAGACACGCTCGAGGAAGGCGCGATCACCTTCGCCGCCGCGGGCGTCGCGGTCGATCTGGTAGACCCGCCACGCCGCCCATGCGTGGACCGGCGGGTTCACGTCTCCGAACGCCCACTCGTAGGCCGGCATCTGGCCGTTCGGGTGCATGTACCACTCCCGCGTCAGGAGCACGAGCTGCTCCTTCGCGAAGGCGGGATCGACGAGCGCGAGCGGGATGGTGTGGAACGCGAGATCCCAGGCGGCGTACCACGGGTATTCCCACGAGTCGGGCATCGAGATGACGTCGGCGTTGTTGAGATGCGGCCACTCGCGATTGCGCCCCGTCCGCCTCTCCCGCGGCGGCGCGGGCTGGCCGGGGTCCCCTGCGAGCCACTGAGGCACGTCATAGTGGTAGAACTGCTTGCTCCAGATCATCCCCGCGAATGCCTGACGCTGGACGTGACGCGCGTCCTCGCTCTTGATCGCCTTCTGGACCTCCGCGTAGAAGGCGTCGGCCTCCTCGAGACGCGCCTCGAAGACGTCGTCGAAGTCGGCGAACGGTCGCGTGTGCGAGGCGGCCGAGAGGCGGAAGCGAAGAACGACGGAGCCGCCGGCGCGCACCTCGCGCTGCACCTGGATGCCCGCCTTCGTCCCGCTCGACTCATGAGCGAGCGCCTCGGTGCGGCCGTCGACGATCGCCTCGTGGAATGCGTCCTTGAACGGTCCGGGTGCGTCGACCGCGTACAGACGCCGCACGTTGGTCTCGTTCTCGGTGAAGAGGAGCGTCGCCGCATCCTCGGCGTAGAACTGCATCGTTCCCAGGTCGTGATGACGTGCCACGATCTCGCCGCCGTTCCCCGCGCAGAGCACCGGCTTGGGGCCCGCGTTCGGGAGGCCCCAGCTCCACGTGTTGCGGAACACGAGCTGCGGGATGACGTGGAGCGCCGCGTCCTCGGGGCCGCGATTGTGGACGGTCACCTTCATGAGCACGTCGTCGGGCGCCGCCTTCGCGTACTCGACGAAGACGTCGAAGTACCGGTCGTCGTCCAGGATCCCGGTGTCCAGCAGCTCGAACTCCGGCCGGTCCTTGCCGCGCCGCCGGTTCTCGTCCACGAGCCACGCGTACGGGTAGGCGCGCTGCGGGTACTTGTAGAGCATCTTCAGGTACGAGTGCGTCGGGGTCGCGTCGAGGAAGTAGTACAGCTCCTTCACGTCCTCGCCGTGGTTGCCCTCGCCGTTCGTGAGGCCGAACAACCGTTCCTTCAGAATCGGATCGCGTCCGTTCCACAGTGCGAGCGAGAGGCAGAGCGACTGCATGCGGTCGCTGTATCCGGCGATCCCGTCCTCGCCCCACCGGTACGCGCGGCTCCGCGCATGGTCGTGCGGGAACGAGTCCCACGCCGTGCCGCCGGCGCTGTAGTCCTCGCGCACGGTGCCCCATTGGCGCTCGCTGAGATACGGGCCCCACTGCTTCCACGGCGACTCGGTGGACGGAGACTCGGCGAGCCTCGCCCGCTCCGAAGCGGTCAGCGTGTTCGTCGACGATTTCATGGAGGACCTCCGCCGCTTCGATGCGAAGGGCGAAGGTTGTGTTTCAGAGGGGACAGCTTCCGAAACTCGATGGAAGGAGTTTCGGAAGCTGTCCCCTCTTATCGCTTGCTCGACCTCGCGGCGAGCACCGCCTTCACGAGGTCCTCGGGGACGTCGGCGGGCACCGGCGCTTCAGGGTCCTTGAACGCCGCCTTCTCGAGCTCGATCGTCTCGCAATAGGTGTTCAAGTAGGCGACGCAGGCGACGCAGTCGGCGACGTGCCGGTCGAACGCGTCGCGCTGCGACGCGTCGAGCTCCCCGGACAGGTAGTCCATCAGAAACTCGACGAACGTCTTGCACGTCACCATCGCGGCCCGCCTCTCGAGTCGATCGGTCACCGTCTAGGATGCGGCCGGCCCCTGGCTGGTTACAAGAATTTTGAGATGAGGATTTGGTCCGGAGGACGCTGAAGCTGGTTCGGAAAGTGGTAATCCGCGTGCTCTCTTGGCCGGTCGGCGCCTAAGTGGAGTCGCTGGGCGGGGAAGTAGACCCGCTCGTAATCCGCCACGAGCCGGTCCTCCGGCAAACCTTCTTGATTGCGGACGATCGCCCGCTCGAGCGCCTTGGGAAAGTCGCAGTCGACCCAGACCGAAACGTCGTACCGCTCACGCAGCTCGCGCTTGAAGAGGAAGATCCCCTCGAGCAGGATCACGTCGATCGCCTCGTATGTGAGGCGCGAGGTGTACCGCGTACCGGCGTGGGGATCGATGAGCTCGACCTCGAGGTCGATCGCGCGATCCCGTCGCAGCGGCTCGATGACGCGCTCGAACAGGTCGTCGAACCGGTATCCATGGAGATAGAAGTGCTCCGCCGGGTCCGCAGCCTCTTGCCGCAGCGCCGGTGACGTCTGCCAGGGATCGATGCCGATCGTCGCGACGTTCAAGCCGAGCCGCTTGAGGTTCGCGGACAACCGCGTCGCCAGGCAACCCTTTCCCGACGCGTCGATCCCGCTGATCGCGACGAGCAACGCCCGATCGCCCCTCGATTCCAGACGCCGGTACGCGACCATGTTGGCGAGGTCGAAGCTGTTCGCGGACAGCATGTCTCCCATCGGCGGCCCCCTTTCCAACCGTTCGATGCGCGTGCCTCGGCGAGGTTTCATCATTGACGCGCCGGCCAAGCACCGGTATCTATTCCGCATGGAACGCTACGTCGGAAGCCGCAACCCGCTGACCCCGCACCCGGTCGACCAGTACCCCGGCCTGCTCGTGGTCGATGTCGCCCCCGGCTGGCCGTACAACGTGATCGTGCCGGAGAACGGCCAAACCATCGTCGGCCTCGGGGGAGAGCGCATCATTCCGTACAGGACGCCTTCCGGCTCGAGCGCGCAGGGGTTCACGCTCGGCCCAGGCGATCGCGCGACGCGCCTCCGCTCCGACCTGCCCTCCCATCTCTGCGAGTGGCAGGTCGAGCGCGTCTGAGGCCGTAACCCGCTGACGGTACGGGGCATCCCACCTTCGTCAAGGAGGTGTGCCGTGCCGCTCTCGAAGCCCGAAACCGTGGTGAGCTGGATCCTCCAGCTCGTCGCCGCCGCGATCCTCTTCCAGACCCTCTTCTTCAAGTTCACCGGTGCCGAGGAGTCTGTCTACATCTTCACCAAGCTCGGCATGGAGCCGTGGGGCCGCATCGGCTCCGGCGTCGCGGAGCTGATCGCCTGCATCCTGCTCCTGGTGCCGCGCACCGTTCCCTTGGGCGCGCTGCTGGCGCTGGGCGTGATCACCGGCGCGATCGTGAGCCACCTCACCAAACTCGGCATCGTCGTCAAGGACGACGGCGGCCTGCTCTTCGGCCTCGCGGTCGTAGTGTTCGTCGCGAGCGCGATTGTGCTCGTGATCCGGCGCGGGCAGCTCCCGGTGGTGGGAGCGGCGCTGCGCTAGATCCGATTTCCCCTTGGCGAGGGCGTTGGGCGACCCTATCCTGACCGACAGGGGGTTGCGCCATGAACGCTCGTCACGTCCTCGCCCCCGACCCATGAGCGCCCTACAGGCGATCTTAGTGGCGATCGTTCTCGTCGCGGCCGTCCCGACGGCGGAGGATCTCGATCCCGGACCGCAGCCGACGTTGAGCTGCCTCGAAGCGCATCAGGTCGGCGATCTCATCGCGCTCAGCTGTCGCCTCACGAACAATGCCGGCGGGTCGGTGCTCTTCGACGCCCGCACGCGTGCGATGCCCTCGCTCGACGTCGAGCGGTTCCTTGACGGCACGTGGAAGCCCCTGGCGACCGATCTCGATCCGGACCGCTCGATCGTGCTGGAGCTGCACGAGTGGGAGAGCTTGAAGTTCAAGTTCAGCGTTCCTCGTGTCGCGGAGCCGCTACGGGTGACCGCCACATGGCGCACCGGGAAGACGCGGCGGCCGGTTCAGAGCAACATCGGCCGTCTGGTCGACGATACCGAAGCCGCGGGGGGGGCGAGTGACGTTCCACGGTGGTGCTGCCTCGACCTCGAGCCGGTACAGATCGTGTCGAGGGTCGAGCCGAAATGGCCCTGGGACGCCCGGTGGAACCAGCGGCAGGGGATGATCCTCGTCGAGCTCGTCGTCGAGGCCGATGGGAGCGCGAAGATCGTCCGCATGCTCAAAGGCGACCAGACGTTCGACAAGCAAGTCATCGAGGCGACGCAGGGCTGGAAGTTCAAGCCGGCGCGGGATGCGCACGGCCAGCCCGTGCGTACGTACTTCTTCATCCAGTTCGAGTTCCGCCTGCGCTCCTAAGCTCGACCCGCCATGGCAGCCGTCGCCGCCGCCATCTCGTGTTTGCCGACGACGCAGTACACCTTGATCGCGTCCTTCGCGTTCGTGAGAGCGTCGAACATCTTGTCGTAGCTCTCGAGGCCGTCGATCGGGTGGGTGAGGAACTGCTCGAGGAAGCCGGGGAAGGCGGCTTCCGACTGGACCATGTCACGCACACCCTGCTCGAAGTCCTCGCGCGCGGCGTTGACGGTGCCGAGCATGAGCTTGTTCCCGAGGACGAACTCGAGGTTGATCTTGTCGGCGGGGACCTCGAGGCGCTTGTCGCCGCCGGTGACGCTGGCGAGGACGAGGACGCCGTTCTTGGCGAGGGCCTGCATGCTCTCGAAGACGACGCCGGAATTGCCGGTCGCTTCGAGGATGAGGTCGAACGGACCGTGCATCTTCGCCGCGTCGAGGATCCGCGTCTCGGTGGTGTTGACGTAGCGGGCGCCGAGGCTTTCGACGAGGCCGGCGTTGCGGTTGGGCTTCGGGTTGCGCGCGAAGGTCGTCACCTCGAAGCCGCGCAGGCGAAGGGCGAGCGTGCCGAGCATTCCGACGGTGCCGGCGCCCATCACGGCGGCCTTCTGCGGGCGCCACACCTTCAGGCGGCGCTGCGCCTCGAACGCCATGCGGATCCCCTTGGCGAAGATCGTGTAGGGCTCGAGGAGCACGCCGACCTCTTCCAGGACCCTGGGCAGCTTGACGATGTAGCGCGCCTCGTCGACGTAGTACTCGGCGAGGTAGCCGTGACGGAGGTTGATGCCGCGCTCGTAGTAGTGGTCGTCGGTCGTGTTGTCCTGCTCGCCGATCAGGTCGTAGATGCTGGAGCCGGGGCGGCGGACCATCGCGACGACGAAGTCGCCGGGGACGAGGTCGCGAACGTTCTCGCCGACCTCCTCGACGACGCCGAAGCTTTCGTGGCCGATGACGAGAAAATTGGAGCCGGCGGGAGCGGCGCCGTAGTCGGCGGCGTTGATCTCCTTGTCAGTGCCGTCGACGCCGACGCGGAGGACCCGCACGAGGACGCCTTTGCCGCCGGGGACGTCGCTCACCATCGGCTTGGGCATCGTCTCCAGGTGCGCGGAGCCGGGCTTGCCCGGGAAGACCGCGATCGCTTTCATCATGTCGCTCACTTCGAAGCTCCTTCCTGCACGAGACGGATGAAATGGCCGTCCGGATCCTTGATGGTCGCCGCCTTCGCGAGGCCGAGCGCGCGGTCGCTCAAGGCGACGGCGCCGGGACTGACCCACTCGTAGCCGGCTTTCCGTAGAGCCGCGGCATCGCCGTCGGCGTCGTCGGTCACGAGAACGGTCGTCACCGCGACGAGGTCGTTCGCCTGGGTGTCGGCCGCGGCCTCGCGGCCGCCCTGGGGTGCGAGGTACTCGAGGAACTCCACGCCCGGGCCCTTCATGAGGCGCATCGCCGTGATGCGGAGGCGCGCGCCGAAGACGTTGTTCAGGTGCTCCTGCTCGGTCCCGTAGTTTTCACTCTCGCCGGCTTTGCGCATGCCGAGCGCGGCGCCGTAGAACGCCGTGGAGGTGTCGGTCGCGCCGACGACGATCGCGGTGTGGTCGATCCCCAGGAAGAGGCGGCCCTGCGCGTGCCACTTCGCCGCGCCCTTCCCGTCGGGGAAATGCAGGATCTCGAGCGGGTGGCCGTCGGGGTCCTTGAAGTAGAACGCCTCGATCCCGCCGGCGTTCGGGTTCCAATCGGGAAGGCGCTGCGGCCCGCTCGAGGCGTGTCGCACGTGGTGGTCGCGCAGGCGCGCGTATGCCTTCGACATGTCGCTCACGATGATCGCGACGTGCTGGAAGCTGCGGTCGTTCGAGCGGGCGCTGTCGGGGTAGGCGCGGCCCTCGGGGGCGAGGAATTGGACGAGCTGGAGCGATTCGTCGCCGAGCTCGAGGCGCACGAGTCGCGCGCGCACGCCGAAGACCCCGTACACCTTCTCGACGTCGTCGCCGGCGATCTCCACGGTGCCGGAGGCCTTGAAGTCGAGCACGCCGGTGTAGAAGGCGATCGAGCGGTCGAGATCCGCGACCGGGATCGAGACCGAATCGAGGGCGAGGATCTTCGCCCTCGCGTCGAGGGCGAGAAGAAGGGTGAGCGCGCCGAGGAGCTTCTTCACGACATCCGCTCCAGCATGTGATCGCCGACTCGAAGCGCGTTCGCCATGATCGTGAGCGCCGGGTTCACCGCGGCGCTCGACGGGAAGAAGCTGCCGTCGACGACGTAGAGGTTGTCGAGCTCCCAGGCCTTGCAGCTCGGATCGAGCGCCGAGCTCTCCGGGTCGTTGCCGAAGCGGATCGTCCCGTTCTGGTGGGCGACGCCGGCCAGGGGGATGCGCTGTCCCACGAACAGCTCGCGCGGGACGAAGTGCTCCATCCCGTCGATCTTGCGCAGAAGGCTCTTGAGCTTCGCTTGAAGGCGCTTGTGGCCCTCTTCGTTGTTCGGCGTGTACGCGAGCACGACGTTGCCGTCGCGGTCGAGCGTGACGCGATTGTCGGGATCGGGGAGGTCCTCGGAGGTGAGCCAGAAATCGAGCGAGTGCCTCGCCATGAGATCGAGCGTCATCCCCGGCACGAGCTTCGGCGCACCGGCGGAGAGCGTGACCGCGTCCATCTTGCCGACGAACGAGATGTGGCCCATCGGGTATTCCCACTCGCCGTTCGCCTTGTAGAAGTCGTTGATCGCGAGGGTCTTCTGGAAGACGGTCGGGTTGGCGTCGGGGGAGATCGCGAGCACCACCGAGTTCAGGTGCCCCATGTAGTGGCGGCCGACGGTGTCCGATCTGTTCGCGAGGCCGTTCGGATGGCGGTCCGACGCGGAGCGGAGCAAGAGCGCCGCGCTGTTGATCGCCCCCGCGCTGACGACGACGAGGTCCCCCGAGTAGACCTCGGGGACGCCGTTCCTCGTGACATGAACCTTCGTCACGCGGCGCCCCGTGGCGTCGGTCTCGAGCCGTTCGACGAGCGCGTCGGTGACCAGCGTCGCGTTCGGGTGCAGGAGCGCGGGATCGACGCACATCGTCTGCGCGTCCGACTTGGCCCACACGAGGCACGGGAACCCGTCACACGTCGCGCAGCGGATGCACTTGCTCCTGGGATCCCCGGTGTCGAGACGGACGCCGAGCGGCACGTGAAACGGCCTGAGGCCGAGCTTGGTCAGATCGGCGCCGAGCTTCGCAATTCGCGGCTCGTGCGGGACCTTCGGGTACTTGTAGTCGCCGCTGGCCTGCGGCTCGGTCGGGTCGCCGCCACGCTCGCCGCGGACCTCGTAGAGGTGCTCGGCGGCGAGGTAGTACGGCTCCATGTCGTCGTAGCCGATCGGCCACGCCGGAGAGATCCCGCCGTGATGCCGCACCTCGCCGAAATCTTCCTTGCGGAGCCGGAACAGAGCCGCCCCGTAGAACTTCGTGTTGCCGCCGACGAAGTAGTTCGTGTGCGGGTGGAGCGGCTTCCCGGCGCGGTCGAACCAGGTCTCCTTCGTGTTGTACTTCGCCTCGACGTTGACCGCCTTCGCGCTCCAGTTGTCCTTCTCGCGGGGAACGTAGCCGCCGCGCTCGAGGAGCAGGACATTCTTCCCGGCGACCGCGAGCTTGTGGAACAGCGTTCCGCCCCCCGCGCCCGAGCCGACGATGACGACGTCGTAGTGATTCCTCTCCACGGTCCTACCTCAGCTCGCCGTAGCGGCAGCGAAAGATGCACGGTTGATCGTTCTCGTGGTGATGCTTCGCGCAGTGCGCGATCCGGGCGTGACCCGTGCGCACGTACGCCTCGGCGGCGAGGAGCATCCCCGCGAGAGGCGCCGTGAAATAGATCCAGAGCGCGGTATAGCGCGATGCGAAGACCGCCGAGCCCAGCGTCCGCGCCGGGTTCATGCTCATCCCCGAGATCGGCGACTCGAAAGTGATGTAGACGGCGACGAGCGCCCCCGCGACGAAGCCGGTGAAGCGCGCCCACCGCTTCGTGTTCGAGACGACGAGGACGGCGAGCATGAGGACGAACGTGATGACGATCTCCGCGACGAACGCGGCACCCGGGCCCCACGGCCCCGGAACCGTCACGGCGTAGTCGACCGTCGGGTCGGCGATCGCGCGACTCAAGAGCGCCGCCGCGACGAGCGTCCCGGCGAGACCGCCGCCGAACTGCGACGCGACATAGAACGCCGCGTCCCAGGGCCCGACCCGCCCGAGACGGAAGAAGGTCAGCGTCGTCGCCGGGTTCATGTGCGCCCCCGAGCGCTTTCCCCACGGCGAGAAGATCAACGCGATCGCGGTGCCGCCCATCGCGAGGCCCATGACGAAGCGCGCGCCCACCGCGTCACCCAGCCGGTGCGCGAAAGGGGAGGCGGGATGGAAGATCAGCGTCGTGAAGACGTTCGCCGACACCATGAAGAGCCCGAGGCAGGCGGCTTCGATCAGGTACTCGGGCCAATGCGAGCGCAGCGCCTGGAGCATCGGTCGCCCTCACGCCACGAAGCGGAGGAGATGAGCGGCCGAGCCCGCGGCGGCGGCGTCGCCACTCGGGAAGAGGACGAGCGCGCTCCGCGCGTTGCCGAGAACCGGAAGGGTGAGGAGGATCTGCTCGCCGTCCGTCGTGACCCAGCAGCCTTCGACGTCGCGCCGCGAGGCGATCTCCTCACGCTCGGAGCCCGGCTCGAGCGCGATGAGGGCGAGGTCGAGGCAGGGGAGGCCGTCCCGCATCAGTCCCTTGGACGCGAAGAAGCTCCGCAGCTCGTTCTCGTAGGCGGCGGCGGTATGGCGCGGGTCCGACATCGTCGTCCGTACGCGGTGGATGTTGCGTCCCGGCACGTCGAAGCGGCTCAGGAGGGACCAGTGCACGACCCGGTACCGGCTCTCGGGGTGGAGCGGTCCGACATGGCGCTCGGCGGCGAAGAAGACGTGGACGCGTGGCCAGAGCGGCTCGAGCCTCTCGGCGAACGGCGTTTCGGTGAGGAGCGAGAAGAGCTTCTTCGCCGTCGTCCCGCCCGAGAGCGCGACGACCGCGATCCCGCGCTCGAGGACCGCGACCTCGACGGCGTCGACGAACGCCTCGGCCGCAGCGGGCGAGAGCGCCTCTCCGTCTCTCACGAAGTGAATCTGGCGCCTTGATGTGGTCGTCATCGGGCCCCCCTTTCGTGAGTTCCGATGCGGTGGGCGGGCGGCGGGTTACGTGAAACGTCGGGCGGTGCCGGCGAATCCCACATGCCGAACTCAAACCGAAAGGAAGGAACGTGATGAAGCGAACCGCACTCCTCTTGACGCTTGGCGCCGCGCTCGCCGGCACCGTGCTCGCGCAGCCCGCGACGTCCGACGCTCCCGAGAAATCCGAGAAGAAGATCCTCACCCTCGCCGGCGCGCGCAACGTCGCCGCGGCCGCCGAGAGCGAAGGCGCCCGAGGCGGCGCCGCCCCCGCCATCGCCGTCGTGGACGACGGCGGCCACGTCCTCCTCGTGGTCCGCCCGGAGGGCACCTTCGCCGCCGCCGCCGACGTGTCGGTCCAGAAGGCCCGGACGGCGGCGCTCTTCAGGAAGGAGACGATCGCCTTCGAGAACGCGGTCAACGGCGGACGTTACGCGCTCCTCGGCGTCGACGTCATGACGCCGCTCATGGGCGGGGTGCCGATCGTCGCCGACGGCCAGGTCATCGGCGCGATCGGCATCTCGGGCGCGAAGAGCCAGCAGCAGGACGATGCGATCGCCCGCGTGGCCGCGGCGGTGATCAAGTGAGGGCGCCCGCCGGTCTCCTGGTCGCGGCGGCCCTCTCGCTCCCCGCGCTCGCCGCCCCTTCCGGTCTCACCGGCCTCGACGGCCGCGCCGACGCGATCGTCGACCTCCGGACCGCCGACGGCGCACGCTCGGTGGCGGCGGTCTGGAAGTACGCGGACGCGACGATCGTGCCGATCGACTTCCGCGCGCCCGGAGCCGATCTCAAGCCCACCGGTGCCAAGATCAAGACCTTCGACCTCACGCCGCGCGCGGGGAGCGCCGAGTTCGATGACACCTCGTGGCCGGCGCTCGACCCGGCCTCGCTCGAGGCGCGCAAGACGAGCGGGAAGCTGGGGTTCGGCTGGTACCGGCTGCACCTCACGATCCCGCCGCGCGTCGGCGCCTTCGAGACCGCGGGGACGACGGCGGTGCTCGAGGTCGTCGTCGACGACTACGCGGAGGTGACCGTCGACGGCCGCTTTCCGGTGATCCTCGGCGGAAGCGGCGGAACGATCCGCGGTTACAACGCACCCCAGCGAGTCGTCCTCGGCCGTGATCTCCGCCCGGGCCAGGCGGTGACGGTCGCGATCCTCGGGATCAACGGTCCCTTCTCGGACCTGCCCGCGAACTACGTCTGGATCCGCTCCGCGACCCTCGATTTCTACAAGCCGCAGCGGATCGAGGACGCGCACAAGACCGCGGGAAGGGTCGAGCGGCTCGAGGCGGCGCTCGACGCGGTGATCGCTCCGGGCGCCGTCATCGAGAAGGTCGCCGGAGGCTTCGAGTTCACCGAGGGACCGGTCTGGCATCCCGACGGGTACCTCCTGTTCAGCGACCCCAACGCGAACACGATCTACCGTTTGATGGGCGACGGCGACCTCTCCGTCTACCGGGCCAAGAGCGGCTACACCGGGACCGACATCGGCGAGTACGGCCAGCCCGGCTCGAACGGCCTTGCTCTCGACCGAGAGGGCCGCCTGACGATCGACGAGCACGGCAACCGCCGCGTGACGCGTCTCGAGCGCAACGGCACCCTCACCGTCCTCGCCGACCGGTACCAGGGGAAGCGCTTGAACTCTCCCAACGACCTGGTCTACCGCTCCGACGATGCGCTCTACTTCACCGACCCGCCGTTCGGACTCCCCAAGTTCTTCGACGACGCGCGGAAGGAGCTTCCGTACTCCGGCGTGTATCTCCTCAAGGACGGCGCGCTCACGCTCTTGACGACGGAGCTCAGCGGACCGAACGGGCTCGCGTTCTCGCCCGACGAGAAGTTCCTGTACGTCGACGACTGGGACGAGAAGCGGAAGGTCGTGATGCGGTATCCGGTGAGCGCCGACGGGACGCTCGAGAAAGGGGAGGTCTTTTTCGACATGAAGGATGCCCCCGAGCCGGAGGCGCTCGATGGGCTCAAGGTCGACCGCGACGGCAACCTCTACGTCTCGGGTCCCGGCGGCGTGTGGGTCCTCTCCGCCGATGGCAAGCACCTCGGGACGATCAAGGCTCCCGAGCTCCCGGCGAACTTCGCCTTCGGCGGCGACGACCGGAAGACGCTTTACATGACCGCGAGGACCGGCGTCTACCGCGTGCGCGTTCAGGTCGCCGGGAAGTAGTCGAAGACGCTGTTCCAGTTCCCTCGATCGTCGGTGAGGCGGGCGGGGTTGGCCGGATCGACCAGCCACCGCCCGCCGTCGAGGATGAACTTGTAGCTGTGCCGGCCGTGCGAGAGCTCCGAGAGGCGCGCCTCCCAGAGCCCCTTCTCGATGCGCGTCGCGGCGGTTCCCGGTGCACGCCAGCCGTCCCACGATCCGCGCACCGCGACCTCGCGCGCCTCGTGATCGTGGAGCAGGAATCGTACGCTCGCGCCCTCGACGAGCGGCGAGGCGGCGAAGTCGGCCCGTCGCGAATGAAGGTCGGCGAGCGCGAGCGCCACCGCGCGGCCGGCGTCGACGGCGCCGGCCCCCTGGCGCTCCGCCGGCGCCCCGGGCACCGGGTGCGCCGCCGCCTGGAGCAGCTCGCGCACGCGGCGCGGGCCGAGCGATCCGTTCGCCTCGAGCATCGTCGCGACGATCCCGGCGACGATCGGAGCGGCGAAGCTGGTCCCGTCGACGTGCTGGTAGTGAGGGGTCACCATCTTCCGCTCCGCGAGCGTCGCTTCGGCGGCGGGATCGCCGCGGCGCGCGAAGAGCGCCGGCGCCTCGTCGGCGAGCGCCGAGCCGGGGAGGATCGGCGCCACGACGCGCAGGCTGGGCGCCACGATCTCCGGCTTGGGCATGTTCCCGAACGTCTCGCCGTAGTTGCTGTGCCAGATCGTCCAGGCGTCGTGGCCGAACTCGTTGCGATCGTCGAGGCCGCCGACCGTGATCGCATGCGGCGAGCTCGCGGGAGGCACGAGGCGCCGGTCGCCGTCGTTTCCCGCCGCCGCGATCACGACCATCTCGCGGTGGACGAGGGCCTCCACTGCGGTATCGACTTCGTCGTCCTCCGGCCGGAAGACGGCGTCGCCCCCGAGCGAGAGGCTGACGACGCCGATCCCGAGCCTCGTGGACTGCGCCTCGATCCAGCGGAGCGCGCGGGCGATCGCCGCGTTCCCGATCCGGCCGTCCGCATCCGCAACCTGGACGAGCACGAGCCGCGCTTCGGGCGCGAGCCCGCGGTAGAAGCCGCGGCTCAAGCGGCCGCATCCGCACGCCGCGCTCGTCGTCATCAGGCCGTGCCACTGCCCGGCACGCCCTGCGTCCCAGCCGGGCCAGGCCGGACGCTCCTCGGGTCCGAATTCCCGAGCGACCACGCTCGGGGCCGAGGCGTCGGCCCACGCGCGGATCCGGTTTCGAGGCTCGACGAGGTCCGGATGGGGGAAGAAGCCCGCATCGACGAAGGCGACCGTCGTGCCGCGGCCGGCGAAACGTGGGTCGGCGTGCAAGCGAAGCGGCGTCGGAATCGCGCCGAACGCGGCCTCGGGGTCGATCGGCCAGACCGATTGCACGCCCGAATGAAAAGCGTTGTGGCCGTGGTGAAGGAGAACCTGGAGGAGCGCCTCCTGCACGCAGGACGCGCACGCACCGTCGTCGCGACGCCACTCCGGATGCTCGGCCGCGAGGCGCTCGGTCACCTCCGGTGCGAGCCAGCGCGATTCCGTCAGCTCATCGCCGGTGGACCGGCCACCGCACAGGGGACAGGATGCCGGTGCCATGGAGCCTTCGATGCCGCGCCGGCACCGAAGGTCTCATGCGGTCAATGGCCCAGCAGGTGCGGCCAGTTCGTGTCGCCTTTCTTGATGTTCCCGGGGACGTCGGCGCTCCACTTCTTCTGGATGTCGAGCGAGTAGTTCAGGTAGAGGCGACCGTCGACGATCGTCCACGCCTTCGGATCGATGCCGGCCGTATCGTTCTGCGCGACCGCCCAAGCACAGTACCCGCCGTACTGCGGAGCGTACTTCGCGGGCTCTTTCACGAACAGGTCCCGGTGCTCCGCCGATACGAACCGCCAGGTCGCTCCGTTCCACGTCGTCTGGAACTCCTTCTTCCCCTCGACCGGCTTGCTGTCGGTGAAGTAGGCGACGGTGTCGTAACCCTCGATGGCGACGCCGCCGAACAACGACTTGTTGACCGGAGAAAGGGCGAAGGCGGGAAGCGCGGCCAGGGCGACCGTCAGGACGACCGGGGCGAGGGTACGGCGAACGGGGATCATGAAGCCTCCTTTCGCCAGTGGCGAAGCGTCGATGGCGCGACACCGAAATCAGCCGGCGGCTCGATCCCCGCGGACCTCAGGAGAATCGCCACGACGGCGAAATGATGGGTCGTGTGGCTCGCGAGGAACTGCGCTTCCCGCGCGGCGGTCGAGCTCGTCCAGTCCTCCTCGATGTCATCCACGCACTCCTCCGCGCGGACCGCGAGCGTGGGGAGGATCGCCGCATCCTCGAGCCGCTCGAGAGCGGCGATCGTGGCACGCACCTCACGAAGGGCGGCCATGCGGCTCCTTTCGACCGCTCCTCCCCGTTGACGCCGGACGTAGTCGATCCGTCCCCTCGGCAGTCCGCGAAGGAAGCAGCCGTAAAACTCGAGACAGTGCCGCATGTGGAGAGAGATACCGCCCCCCGGCGATAGAGGGTCGGTCCTCAGGTAGTGTGCGTCGTCGATACGCTCGAGAAGCTCCTCGGCCTGCATCAGAAGGGCGACGTTGAGCGTGAGGATGGACGATAGATCCGTCGTACGGTCTGCCAGAGCTGCCTCCACGCGCATGGTCGGCCTCCTGCACTCAGATGCACGGGCCGCCAGATGGTTACACAAGACTCACGGCTCGTGAAGCGACGGCTCGTGCGAGACTCCCCCGCGCGTCGGGAAGGGGGAAGCCGTGAGCGATTGGGTGGACGTCGGCTCGGTCGAAGATCTTTCCAAGCAATCGTTACAGGAGGTGACGGTCCGGCGGACCCGTCTCGCGCTGATCCACCGCGATGGTGCATTTTCGGCGATTTCGGGGGCCTGCAATCATGCGGGAGGACCTCTGGGTCAAGGAGCGCTGGACGGGGACTATGTCGTGTGCCCCTGGCATTACTGGAAGTTCCACCGCGCGACCGGGGAAGGCGAACCGGGGTTCGAGGAAGACCGCGTGCCCGCGTATGCGGTGAAGGTCGAAGAGGGGCGGGTTCTGATCGACCTCGCGTCGGCGACCAAGCGGAACAAGAAGCCTCACGAACCGCACCCTCTGGCGCGGGATGTCCTCCGTGAACCCGGACCGATCCGCGTCGCCGGCATCTCGACGACGATGATGAACCTGGAACACCCGCGATTCAGCACGTCGGACGAGCTGCTCGGCGCGGCCTTAGGCGAGGCCGCGGCGGAGGGGTGCGAGACACGGCTCATCCGCCTGCGCGATCTCGCGTTCCGTCCCTGCGAGGGCTACTACTCGAAGAGCGCGCGGGCCTGCACCTGGCCGTGCTCGATCACGCAGATGGACCCGACCGATCAGCTGGATCGGGTTTACGAGGCGTTCGTGCATTGGGCCGATGCGATCGTGATCGCGACGCCGATCCGCTGGGGCACCGCCAGCAGCCTATACCACAAGATGGTCGAGCGGATGAACTGCATCCAAAATCAGGAGACCATCGCGAACCGGCGCTTGATGCACTGCAAGGCGACGTCGTTCATCGTCACGGGTGGCCAGGACAACGTGCAAGCGGTGGCCGGCTCCATGATGGGGTTCTTCGCGGAGCTGGGCTGCCAGTTTCCGCAATTTCCCTACATTGCCCATTCCCGCGGGTGGAGCGCGGAAGACATGGAGAACAACGTCCGTTACGTCGCGGAAAGCCGCGCGCTCCATGACGGGGCCAAGGCCCTCGCGCGCCGGACGGTCGAGATGGCGAAGCTCTTGGTGGCAGGGCGGATCGCCGATACCGAGCTGGTCCGGGGCGGGCGCAAGGGAAACCAGCTCGACGTGCGCGCGCAGATCTGATCAGTCGAGTCGCCGGTACTCCCTCGGGTCCGCATACAGGTAATACAGGTCGTCGCGTCGCTCGAGGCGGCCGGTGATCGAGACGGGGCGCGCGACCAGGTCGAGGACCTCTCGGTTGACGGGAGCCCCGGTGGACGAGACGAGCACGACCTCGGCTTCCCGTCCGCTCGAGTCCCGGGCGTAGAGCAGAGGCGGGATGCCGCCGCTGATGCACCGGATCGCGCAGGCGCGATGGACCTCGAGCCGGCCCGGGTTCATCACGCCGAGAAAGCACTTGCCGTCGACGATCTCACCGCTCAAGGTCCACGTGCCGAGATCGTCGATCGAGGCCGCCGGCACGGGCACGCCGGGGACGCTCGCCCGCGCGATGCTGCCTTCGACGACTTCGATCATCTCTCGACCGTCCCGCGCGATCCGCTTGCCGCGAAGGGTGACTTGCGCACCGTCGAACGCTTCGGCGATCGTCGCGGCACCGTGTTTTCCCGGGGCGACGAGGAGGAGACGCCGGACGCCGAACGGCGAACGCGCGCCGGGGTCGACGATCGAAACGGCGGGGACGGGATGCGCTTCCAGCGTGCCGCGGTACTCGCGCACCTGGTCGAACTCGAACAGCGAGCGATCGAACGGTCCCGTCGACGCGGCGACGAGCGCCGCGAGGCCGCCGAGAGCGACGATGAAAACCAGCGCGGTGCGCCACATCCGCCGCCGGGCGCTCTCCGGAGCCGGCAGGTAGCCGACGAAGAACGGCTCCTCGGGACGCACGCGGTCAGCCATGGATCATGGAGGGCGGCACCGGAGTTCCCGGCGGGTGCGCGTGCGGGTTCACGAAGACCCGCCCGTCGATGAGACGCGTGTCGAACGTCGGAATCCGCTCCGTGAACGGCTCGGGCGAGCGCCCCGACTCCGGAAGGTATTGATAGCCGTGCCACGGGCAGGTGATGCAGCCGTCCAAGACTCGTCCTTCCCCGAGGGGACCGTTTTGATGCTGACAGAGGTTCGAGACCGCGGCGACCTTGTTCCCGTACCGGAAGACGGCGATCCGCTCGCCGGCCGCGCACACGATCCGAGCACGCCCGTCGGGAATCTCGAGCGCCGGGCCCGCGTCGATCCAGTCCGCGGGAGTTCGCGGCCGCTCGGCGTCATCAGCGCGCTCCTTCCATCCCGCAGCGAGGTGGAGACCGGCGATCCAGAGAACGTCGAGGCCGGTGCCGATCGCGAGGATCGGGTGCACCTCGGAGCGCAGCGCGCCGAAGGCGACATGAGCGACGACGAGCGCGTACGCCGCGTAGACGCCGACATGGAGCGACTTCCAGATGGGGGCCGAGAGCGTCGCAAGCCAGAAATCGTGGCTCGTGGCAGCCATCACGAACAGGATCGCCAGGGCCATGAGACCCATCGTCTGGAAACCGGGGTCGCCTCCGAGCAGGCTGACGAGCGGCGAGACGTCGCCCAACGCATGGAACTGCACCGTCGCGAAGGCGCCGTGCGCCAAGGCGACGAGAAAGGTCGTCACCCCGAGATGGCGGCGGTTGTAGAGGAGCGGTAACCATCGGACGTCGAGCCGGCAGGCGGGGCCGATCGAGAGGATCACCGTGAGCAGGACGAATGCCAGACTGCCCAAGGCGCGGATCAGGATCGTCTCGATCGTCGCCGACGGATGGACCGCAAGACCGGCGCTCACGAAGACCGCCAGGTAAACGATCACGCCCGCGGCGATCGCCGCGTCGTAGCGTCTCTTGAAGGGGGTCCACGAGATCGCTCGATACGTCGCGCTCATCGGGAGCCCGGCGATTCACCCGCTATCCCGGGAAGGACACGCGACGGCGGAAGGACATCGCGCCTGGAGAGCCCGAGCCACACGATGAACGGCAGCGCGATTGCGAGGAGGATCCAGGCCCATCGGTGGAGCCTGCGCATTCCGCGCGTCACGATCGCGATCCAAGAGACCTGGCCCAGCGCGCCGCCAAGACAGGCCAAAGCGTCACCACTCCCGGAAGGATGAGCAACCGGAATCCCCAACCGGTCCCGCGGGCCGCCGGGTCGATTCGCAGGATCCCTCTTGAAAGGAAAGGAATCGCGAAGGCGGCGCCGACCCCGGCGTAAGCCGCGACGACGGCGAGGATCAAGCGAGCGATCTGCATGCGGTTCACATTGTAGATGCGCTCATTCCGGGAACGGTTTCGCGGAGGTCCCTACGAGAGCTCTTTGACGAGCCCCGCGTAGCGCTTCTCGATCTTGAAGCCATAGCCGTAGAAGTACTCGGGGCGGAAGAAGCCCGTGGTCACGGTGCCGGCGCCCGATGCCTTCACGCGATTGAAGAATTCCTGCATCAATCCGTCGGCGACGCCCTTCTTCCGGTAGCGCTCGGCGACCACGATCTTCTCGAGGTGGGCGGAGCGTCCTTCGTCCTCGATCTCGTAGACGATGCCGCCGATGAGCGTGCCCTTGTCGTTGACGGCGACGAGGTACTGGTGCTCGGGGCGGAAGCGGACATCGAGGCTCGCCGCGAGGAAGAGGCGATGGAGGCGCGCGACCTCCTTCGGTGAGAGCGCGTGGCGGACCTGGAACGCGGCTCCGTCGTGGTCCTCGAGGGTGACGACGATCTCGTTCTGCGCGCGGCCGCCGGGGGCGTCGTGGACGACGAAGCCGGCCTCGTCCTCCGGGCGCAGGTAGGGGAAGGAGAGGCGCGCGAGGAAGTAGTCGTCCGCGGCGGAGACGTCGAGGCGCGCCCGCAGGTCGGCGACGGCGTCGATGAGGCCGTCGCTCGGGAGCTCGCCTCGCCGCAGGCGGCCGACGATCTCCTCGAGACCCTCCGCGAGCGGCGCCGGCGAGTCCTTGAACACGGTCTGGAGAAAGAAACGCGCGCGCGTCTCGGGGTAGCCGCGAGCGAGCTTCGCCAGGCCGTACGTGTCCCAGAACTCGTGCATCGTGCGGGCGCGGGCCTGCGGGGTGGCGTCGGCCGACAGGTCGGCCCAGCGTCGGTAGCGGCGGATCGCGAAGTAGAGACGGAGCGGGCGGAAGCCGAGGCGATCGACACCGTCCAGGAAGCGCGCGAGCCCCGCCCGCATATCGTCGGGCATCCCGTTCGCTTCGCGGTGGAGCGCTTCGCGAAGGAGCCTCGTTCCTTCTTCCTCGCCGATGATCTCCATGACGGGCGAGAAGAGCATGTCCCAGCCGGCCGCGCCCGCAAGAACCGGATGCGCCGCCTCGACGGGCTTCAGGAGCTCCTCGTGGAAGAACCGCAGCATCGGGACGAGCCCGCGGTGCTCGCGGACGGCGGCGACCGAGACGATGCGCGCGCCCGATTGGTAGTCGTGCGGAGGAACGATGAGGTTCGCCATGCCGGGATCGGCGATCTCGCGCTGGCGCCCCGTGCGGTTCCAGAAGTCGACGTGCGCGGCGAGCGCGCTCCACGCGAAGTAGGGCCAGAGACCCCGGAAGCGCTCCTCGTCGCCCTGGCGCGCGACGCGCCGGAGCGTGCGGTCGAGCGATTCGCCGGGGATGAACTCCTCGCTCCAGAGGTCCTGCTCGGGCCAGTAGCCGCCGAAGTCCTCGACGAGGGGATCGCTCGTGCCCGGCTCGCCGCAGAGGACGAGCCAGTGGATCTCGTCCCGCACCCGCTCCTTCGGCCGGCCGTGGTTGAGGTTCACGGCGAGGTCGTACGCGCCCTGGAAGCGCGTCTGCACGGTGATCCGGTAGACCGACTTGTCGGGGCGCGATCCCAGCGGACGGATCCAGATCCCACCCGGCGGAATGTCGGGGAGGCGCGGCTCGGCGCCGCCGGAGAAGAGGAACACCGCTTCGCGCAGGAACGACGTTCCGCGGATCGCACCGAGGATGCGCTCGCGGTCGCCCTGCGGAACGCCGTCGTCGAACGCGACGACGTCCGCCCACCGGTACTCCTGGCCGGTCTCCGAATCGACCGCGACCTGCACTGTCGGTCCCAGCCATCCGCGGAAACCCTTGACCAGATCGTCGAGGGCGCGGAATGCCTCCTCGCGCGCGGACTCGGTCGCGGCGAAGAGCATTGTGCGAACGAAGAAGGCGCGGAGCGCGCGGTAACGCGAGGGATGCGACGCGCCGTACTCCGCCAGGAACCTGAAGAGGGCGGCGGCGCGCCGCTCGCGCGCGCGACCTCCCTCCGCTCCGCGGCCGGCCTCGCTCGCCTCGGTGAGGAACGCGTCGAGCCGGGCGGTGGAGAGGTTGCGCTCGCAGAGCGCGGCACGCGTGTCCGTATCGAGCAGCACGCCGGGGGCCGCGAGGAATCGCCGCAGCGTCCCCTGGACGCGGCCCTCGCGCTCGAACGGCACGAGCACGGTGAAGGCCCGGCGCCGGACGGCGAGATAGGGCGACGCCGACGCCCGGCGAAGCAGCTCGCGCGCCGGCTCGCTGATCGCCGATTCTTCTCCGACCGCGACGCGCTCCAGGAGGCGCACCGCGTCGAGCGCGCCGTCCTCGTCGGACGACTCGAGCAGGCGCGCGGCCGCGTGGAGGTCGATGAGGTCCGGGTGCGCAAGCGACAGCGCGCGCCGCACCGCGTCGGCGGGGGCGGGGTCGGACGGCCCGGGGAAGAGACGCCCTCGCCTCTCGATCATGTCCCCGGCGCGTCCCGGCCGCTCCCTGAGGCGCGTCTCGATCGGCGCGAACTCGACCAGCTCCTCGTTCCCCATCCACAGGCGCGGCGTGGTGAGGAGGACGCCGAGGGGAACCGCCTCGCGCGGCGGGTGCACGTACACACACGACCCGACGAGCGCGACGCCCTCCTGGAGACGCCGCAGCGTGAGGCCGACGTGCTGCCCCGGCAGCGCGATCCGCTCCGGCTCGATCGTGAGGTCCTGCGCGGTGAGGCCGACCGCCTGGAAGAGCCAGTTCGGGAAGACGATCTCGAGGCCGCCGACCTTGAGCTGCACGCGCCGGTAGAGGAGACGGATCGTCTCGGCGAAGTGCGTCTCGACGATCTTGCGGCGCGGCGTCCCCTTCGGCGTCAGCTCGTCCTTCTCCTGCGAGAGGTCGCGGTCGATGAGCGCGAAGTCGACGATGCGCTCGTAGGGGGCGAGGAACGCGTTCACCGAGGCGACGATCGACCGGAAGTGGGACTTTCTCTCCTCGGCGGTCATCGACGCGAAGTCGACGTCCTGCGTCTCGGGGTTCGGCCAGATGAGCGCGGTGTTGTACTCGCGGTGGTCGCCGACGAGGAAGACGCGGCCGACCGAGGCGAAGTCGCGGAAGAGCAGCTCGATTCGCTGCGGCGCGATCGTCTCTCCCTTGATGTTCTTGTAGATCTCCTTCTTGCGGTCGACGAGGCGGATGTGGCGTTCGCCGTCGATCGTCATGAGGTCGCCGGTGCGGAACCACCCATCGGCGTCGAGCGTGCGCTCGCCCTCCGGTGACGCGACGTGGCCGATCATGACGTACGGCCCCCGCACCGCGAGCTCGCCGTCGGCGTCGATCCGCAGCTCGATCCCCGGCAGCGCGGGCCCGAGCGAGTCGTCCTTGTACGCGCCCGGGCGCGTCATCGTGATGCCGCCGGTCGCCTCGGTCATCCCGAAGCCGCTCATCAGCTCGACGCCGTGCTGCTGGAAGAAGCGGAACACCTCGGCGTCGAGGTGGCCGGCCGCCGAGAGGCCCCAGCGCAGGCGGCCGCCGGTGATCCGCTTCACCGCCGCGCCGATCTCGTCGTCGCCGACCTTGTCGGGATCGGCCTCGCGCACGATCGTCTCGTGGACCTGGAGCCACTTCTTCGGCACGCTGATGAAGACGGTCGGCCGCCAGCGGCGCATGCCCGCGACGAGCGCCTCGACCGACGGGTTGTCGAGCGCGACGTACGTCGCGCCCCAGAAGATCGAGCCGTAGAGCTCCAGGAAGCGGCCGAAGGTGTGGAACAGCGGCAGATAACAGAGGAAGACGTCGTCCTCGCCGATCTCGGGGAGCGCCAGCGCGCGCGCGAACCGCTTGAAGACGACGTTGCGGTGCGAGAAGCAGATCCCCTTCGGTGTGCCGGTCGTCCCGGACGTGTACATGATCGTCGCGAGGTCGCCGGCGCTCACCGCGAGGCGGCGCCGGTCGAGATCCTCGAGCGGCGTTTCGCCGGCGCGCCCGGCGATCGCGTCGAGCGTCGTGAGGCCGCCCGCGATCGAGGCGTCCATCGCGACCGGAGCGTCCATGCCGGGGATCGATTCCTTGACGCGCCGGAGCAACGCGAGGATCTCGCGCGAGCCGCCGATCGCGATCGTCGCCCCCGATTGCCGCAGCATGAACCCCGCGTCGGCCTCGGTCGCCGAGGCGGGGATCATGACCGAGACGAGTCCGGCCGCGTGGCACGCGAGATCGGCGACCGCCATCTCGAGGCGGTTCTCGGACACGATCGCGACGCGCGGCTCGCGCCCCGCGGCGAGCGCGACGAGCCCGCGCGCGAGCGCCTCGACGCGCGCCGCGAACTGGCGCCACGTCAGGCTGCGCGGCGTGCCGGCCGCCGCGGCCTCGAAGAAGACCTTGGCGCCGTACTCGGCGGCGCGCCGCCTGAGGAGCGTCGCCATCGTCAGATTCGATCGGTCGACGAGCGCGAGGATGCGCTCGGCCCACGCGGCGGTGGCGCCGGCCTGCGCGATACGGCGCAGCACTGCCGGACGGCGCAGCAGGTCGAGGAGGTCCCACGCTTCGGTGCGATCGCGGCGCGCGGCGACCCGGCCCGAGAGCGCGGCGAGCGACTCGAGGTCGAGCCGCTCGAGGATGCGGTCGCGGTGCGGGGCGTCGCGGAGAATCTGGAGCGCGCTCCGATCGAGCGCATCCCGGTCGCTCTCCTCGGCCCGCGCCGCGGCGTCGAGGGCGCTCCCGAGGAGCGCAACCGCGTCCCCGGAGCTGAGCGAGGCCGCGCCCTCGATCTCGTCGAGCAGGCGGCGGTGGGTCTCCATCACGACGATGGTACAGTCTCCCCAATGGATCTCCGCATCGCCTTCATTCCGGTCGGCCGGTTCGACGTTGCGGAGGTCGAAGCGGTCGCGACCCGCGTCGCGAAGGTGATCCACGGCACGGTCGAGCTGCGCGAGCCCGCCCCCGTTCCGAAGGCGGGGGACGACCCGGGGCGCAAGCAGCACTTGGCGGGGCCGATGCTCGGGGCGCTCCGGGCCGACCTGCCGCGCCTCAAGGCGGCGAAGCGCATCGGAAGCACTCCGGGCACCGCGGCGCCGCCCGGGCCGCCCGACCTCGCGATGTTCTTCACCGACGTCGATCTCTTCCGGCCGCAGACCGACGGCGTCTTCGGCGAGATCGATGCGAAGGGAAAGGCCGCCGTTCTCTCCAGCCGGCGGCTCCTCGAGGCGTTCTACAAGCGGAAGACCGATCCGGTGAAGCAGCGCGCGCGTCTCGTCAAGCTCACGCTCATGACCTTGGGGCGCCTGCGCGGTCTCCCCGATTGCGGCGACCGCGGCTGCGCGATGTTCACGACCGCTGCGCTCGCCGACGTCGACCTCAAGCCCGAGAAGTACTGCGCGTCGTGCTGGCACCGCTTGAGCACCGGCGGCTTCCACATCTAGGAGAGACCATGGCCGTCGTCCTCGGGCGGGAGCAGGACGTCATCACCGTGATTCTGGGCGGGGGCCGAGGCAACCGACTCGATCCGTTGACGCGCGACCGCGCGAAGCCCGCGGTCCCGATCGCCGGCAAGTACCGCCTTATCGACATCCCGATCAGCAACGGCATCCACTCGGGAATGGAGCGGATGTTCGTCCTCACCCAGTTCAACTCGGTGTCCTTGCACCGCCACATCGTGCGCACCTACAAGTTCGACCTCTTCTCGCGCGGCTTCGTCCAGATCCTGGCGGCGCAGCAGACGCCGCGCGGCGAGACGTGGTTCCAGGGCACCGCCGACGCCGTGCGGCAGAACCTCGAGATCGTGCTCGAGTCGCGCGGCGACCTCGTGCTCATCCTCTCCGGCGACCACATGTACCGGATGGACTACCGCAGCATCCTCAAGGAGCACCTCGAGGCGAAGGCCGACGTCACGGTCGCCGCGCTGCCGTGCACCGAGGCCGAGATCGCGGGGTTCGGCGCGATGCGCGTCGACGCCAGGGGCCGCATCGTCGAGTTCCGCGAGAAGCCGAAGGACGCGAAAGCCCGTGAGGGTCTCGAGCGCGAAGGCGGCGGCGACCACCCGTACCTCGCGTCGATGGGGATCTACCTCTTCGACAAGTCGTTCCTCGCGAAGTGCCTCGAGAGCCCGACGCGTCACGACTTCGGGCAGCACGTCCTCCCCGAGGCGGTGAAGAACGGCAAGGTCCATGCGCACCTCTTCGACGGCTACTGGCGCGACATCGGGACGATCGGCGCCTTCTACGAGGCGCACATGGACCTCGTGAAGCCCGACCCGCCGTTCTCGTTCCACGACGCCGACTGGCCGTTCTTCACGCACCCGCGCTACCTGCCAGGAAGCCGCCTCAACGGGGTGCGCATCAACCGCTCGATCCTCTCGGACGGCACGACGCTCGAGGCGTGCACCGTCGAGGACTCGATCATCGGCGTGCGCACGACGATGAACCGCGCCACCGTCCGCCGCTCGCTGATCATGGGCAGCGATCCGTACCCGCCCGACGGCCCGCCCGGATCTCCCGCGCTCGGCATCGGCGAGGGCTCGCTCATCCAGGGCGCCATCGTCGACAAGAACGCTCGCATCGGCCGCCACGTGCGTATCGTCAACCGCGACGACGTGAAGGAAGCCGACGGCCCCGACTGGGCCATCCGCGAGGGGATCGTCGTCGTCAAGAAGAACGCGGTGATCCCCGACGGGACGACGATTTAGGATCTCTTCCGTATCGCCAGAGCCACGAAAATCGTCATGACGCTCATCACGAGCCCCGTGCGCCGCGCTGGCGTGTGGCGCGTGTAGTCGAGCACGACCTCGTGCGCGCCTTCCGTCAAGGCGAGGCGCATGTAGCCGACCTGCGTCGTCGCGATCGGCACGAGCTTGCCGTCGACGCGCGCTTCCCAGCCGGGGAACATCTGCTCGCGGATGACGATGGAAGAACCCCCCGAAGGCGCCGACAGATGAAGCGCGATGTGGCCGGGCTCGCGCGTGAACGCGCCGGCGTCGATCTCACGTCCTTCGCGCTCGAAGGCCGCGTACGGCGCGGGCTCGAGCACGGCGGCGTGGTCGTGATTGGGGAAGAAGAAGCGCGAGACGCCGAGTGCGGCCCAGTCGTTCGCGCTGTCGGCGGCGAGGCAGGCTCGATAGAGAGGCGGCGTCATCCACTCAGGGTAAGAGACCCAGAAGAGCGCGACGGGAGTCGTCGTGTCGTCGGGCGGCAGGGTGAGATCGCCGACGCGCATGAGGCCGGACGCGCCGGACCAATCTTGCGGGACCGGGCGCATGACCGTGTCGAACGGCTCCGTTCCGTTGCTCTTCGGGTCGCGCACCCAGTGCGTGATGCCGTGATAAGGCGGTATCCAGCCGGCGGCGCCGGTGTAGGGCGCGCCGTCGAAGACGAGGAGCGCAGGGAGGAGAAGCACGGGAAGCGCTCGTGTCCACCGCGGCTTCGTCTCGACGAGCGCCGACACGCCGAGCCCGACCGCGTAGCATGCGAGGATCGTCCCCGCGGTCAGGAACCGCCACGGGAACTGGATCTTGTGGATCATCGGCAGATGCGTCATCGCGATCGCGGCGGGCGCGCTCGAGAAGACCAGCCCCGCGAGAGCGCCGGCGGCCGGCGCCCACGTCGCACGCGACCGTGACCACCACGGTGACGTGAGCGCCGCTCCGAACAGCACGAGGCCGATGTAGAACGGCATCTGCTGTCCTTCGGCGCCGGCCGCCCGGTCGCTCGCCTTGAGCGACGACCGCAGCGTGTCCCACTCGCGCCGCACGAGCAGGTCGCGCGCTCCGACGCCGTGCTCGTCATAGATGAAGTAACGGTGCGTCTCGGTCTGCATCGAGAGGCTGGTGTCCTTCCCCTCGACGATGCAGGGGACGAGCCACACGGCGACGAGGCCGATCGCGATCGCTCCGGGCACCGCGAGTCCGGCGAATCGCTTCATCACCGGCGCTTCCGTCCCGGCGAGCTCCTGTACGACGATCGCGGGAACGAGAGCGATCCCGAGGCAGAACAGCGTGATGAGGTGCGTCGGCACGAGGAGCGCGAGCCCGGCTCCAAATGCCCAGGCGGCGCCTCGCGACGGACGCTTCGCGAGCGACAGCACCGCCGCCGCGACGATGGGCGCGAACGCGAGCGCCGTGCATTCGCCGACCGCGCCGCGGAAATTGACGACGGTCAATCGCCACGGCGAGAACGCCATCGCGACGGCCGCGACCGACGCACCGCGCCATCCGGCGCCGAGGAGGCGCGCGCCGAGGAGCACCGCGACGACCGCGAGCACGTCGGACTGCACCATCGCCTCTTTCCAGAGCGCGACGGGCGCCGCATGCGCGAGAACCCCGGGAAGGACCGAGAGGAAGCTGACGGGTCCGTAGAACTGGAGGAGCGGCATCCCCGCGCCGAGGTCGGGGATCCACATCGGCATCCAGTGCCCGGCCTGCGCGGCGCGCGCGTACGCCCAGAACCCCCACACGTGAAGATCGTCGTGGACCTGCGGCAGCCCCGGCCGGAGGAGCACGTGTGCGGCCGCGAGCCCCGTGACGAGCGCCACCCCCATCGCCGCGGCGCGTTCCTGCGGGACCGCGAGCGCGACCGAGGCGACGACCGCGGCCGCGACGAGCACCCACACGGAGGGCGCGATGTGGACCGAGAGCGTCGTCGTCGCGACGGCGAGAGCCACCGCCACCGCGAGGACGATTCCGAGACGCGCGTCGTTCGGTAGGCGCACGCGCGGATGATATCCTCCGTGGATGCGGGTCCGTACGACGTGCAACCGCGATTGTCCCGATGCCTGCGGGATCGTGGCAACGGTCGACGCCGGGCGGATCGTCAAGATCCAGGGCGATCCCGACCATCCGGTGACGCGCGGTTTCCTCTGCTACCGGACGAGCCGTTTTCTCGAGCGGCAGTACGATCCGGACCGCCTCACGACCCCGCTCATCCGGCGCGGCGACGGGCTACGGCCCGCCTCGTGGGACGACGCGCTCGACCTCATCGCGGAGACGATGCTCCGGATCAAGGCCGAGTCGGGCGGGGAGGCGATCCTCCACTACCGGAGCGGCGGCAGTCTGGGCATGATGAAGGCGATAGGCGACGCCTTCTTCCAGGCGTTCGGGCCGTGCTCGGCGAAGGACGGCGACATCTGCTCGGGGGCGGGGGACGATGCCCAACTCACCGACTTCGGCGACGAGGACAGCAACGACCTCTTCGATCTCCTCAACGCGAAGACGATCGTGCTCTGGGGGAAGAACCCCTACATCAGCAACCTTCACATCCTTCCCGTGCTCGAGGAGGCGAAGGCCAACGGCGCGCGGATCGTGACGATCGATCCGGTGCGGCACCGAGGCGCCGATCTGGCCGAGATGTTCCTGCAGCCGCGCCCGGGCGGCGACATCGCGCTCGCGCTCGGCATCGCGCGGCGTCTGTTCGAGACCGGCCGCACCGATCCCGGCGCCGCGTCGTACTGCGACCATTTCGACGACTTCCGCGCGACCGCGGAGTCGAAGACGATCGAGGCGTGGGCGGCGCTCGCCGACGTGCGACCGCAGGAGATCGTGCAGCTCGCCGATCTCTACGCCAATGGACCGTCCGCGATCCTCGTCGGCTGGGGGATGCAGCGGCGCACGAATGGCTCCGCGACGGTGCGCCTGCTCGACGCGCTCGCCGCGGTCAGCGGGAACATCGGCGTGCCGGGCGGCGGCGTCTCGTTCTACTTCAAGCGCCGCGGGGCGTTCGACACGTCGCTCGGCCTCGGGCTCGGCGAGCCGCCACGGCGGATCATGGAGCCGACGCTCGGCCGGAGCCTCCTCGAGGCGTCGGATCCTCCCGTGAGGATGGTGTGGGTCACCGCGGGCAACCCCGTGGCGATGCTTCCGGACTCCAAAGCCGTCGCGCACGCGCTCGAGACGCGCGAGATGACCGTCGTCGTCGACTCGTTCCTCACCGACACGGCGCGCACCGCGCGCGTCGTCTTGCCGACGACGACGATGCTCGAGGACGACGACCTCGTCGGCGCCTACGGCCATCACTTCCTCGGAGAGCTGCGCCCCGTCGTCCCGCCGCCCGACGGCGTGCGGACCGACTACGAGATCCTGGTCGCGCTCGCCGAGCGCGTCGGACTGTCCGAGACATTCTCGGGGAGCGTCGAGAGCTGGAAGCGGCGCCTGTTGGCGCCGGTCGCCGACAAGGGCGTGTCGCTCGAGGCCCTGAGAGCCGGCTACGTGAAGAATCCGATCGCGCCGAAGATCCTCTTCGCCGACCGTCGATTCAAGACCGCGAGCGGCCGCGTCAACCTCATCCACGACGTCGATCCCGAGCCCGCGCGGCCGACGAGTGACCGGCCGCTCCTCCTCATGGCGTGCTCCACGGAGAAGGCGCAGTCGTCGCAGTGGGCGCACCCGCGCAAACAGGCCGGCCCCGCGACCGCGACCGTGCATCCTGCCGTCGCGAACGGATTCATTGACGGCGAGACGGTGCGCCTCGAGTCGGCGATGGGCTCTCTCGAGGTCACGCTGAAGTTCGACGACCGTCAGCGAAAGGACGTCGTCCTCATGGCGAAGGGCGGCTGGCTGCACACCGGCCGGTGCGCGAACGCGATCATTCCCGCGGCCACGACCGACGCGGGCGGCGGCGCGGTCTACTACGACACACCGGTCCGCTTGGTCGCGAGGTAACGATGGCAGGACAGCAGAGCTTCGACATCACGACCGGCTGCGACCTCCAGGAGGTCGACAACGCGGTCAACCAGGCGCTCAAGGAGATCACGCAGCGCTTCGACTTCAAGGGGATCAAGGCCGGCATCGACCTGATGAAGGCCGAGAACAAGATCGTCCTCACCGGCCCCGACGATTTCAAGATCAAGGCGATCTGGGACGTCCTCCAGGGCAAGCTCGTCAAGCGCAAGGTCCCGCTGCGCAACTTGAAGGCCGGCGACATCCAGCCCGCCGGCGGCGGCACCGCGCGCCAGGAGATCTCGCTCCAGCAAGGTATCCCGATCGATACCGCACGCGAGATCGTGAAGTACCTCAAGGACCAGAAGCTGAAGAAGGTGCAGGCCGCGATCCAGGCCGACCAGGTGCGCGTCTCGTCGCCGTCGCGCGACGACCTCCAGCATGCGATGGGATTGCTCCGCCAGAAGGATTTCGGCGTCGAGCTGCAGTTCGGGAATTACCGGCAGTAGCTCAGTCGGCTCGCTTCTTCAGCAATGTCGCCCGCGTCACCGCCCGCTCGCCCAGCTTCTCGCGCACCGCGTCCTGCGCCTCGGCCATCTTGCGCGCGCGGTCGGTAGCCGGGTCCGAGAAGAGATGCGTCGGTACTGACGACGCGGTCACGAGCCCGCTCATGCCGACGCCGATGAGACGCACACCGTGTCCCGCGAGGTCGATCTTCTCGGCGAACATCGCACGCGCCGCCTCGACGATCGGCTCGGCGAGGTCGGTCGGCGCGCTGAGGGTCGTCGCGCGCGTCCACGTCGTGAAGTCGCCGGTGCGGATCTTGAGATTGACGGTCCGGCCTTTGAGGCCGGACGAGCGCAGCGAGCGGGCGACTCCTTCCGATCTCGCCAGGAGCGCGCGGTCGATGTCCCGCGGGTCGCGCAGGTCCTCAGAGTAAGTTCGCTCCTCGGAGATCGATTTCGACTCGGGGTCCGCGTGGACGCGGCGATCATCTTCCCCCTGAGCGAGCGCCGCGACGTGACGCGCGAGGCCGTCGCCGACGAGCGAGGCAAGGGCCGGGATCGAGATCTTCGCGACGTCGCCGACGGTGTAGATTCCGGCGCGCTCGAACCTCTCGGCCGATTTCGGGCCGACGCCCCAGAGGCGTCCGACCGGGAGCGGCCAGAGTCGCTTCGGCACGTCCTCCAGCGGGAAAACGACGAGACCGTCCGGCTTCTCGAGGTCCGACGCGAGCTTTGCCAGGAACTTGTTCGGTGCGACGCCGACGGACGCGGTGAGCCGCTGCTCGCGCTTGATGCGGTCCTTGAGGCGACGCGCGACCAGGCGCCCCGCTTCGAGATCCGCCGCCCAACCGGTCAGGTCGAGGAACGCCTCGTCGATCGAGAGCGGTTCCACGACCGGCGCCTCGGCGTCCATGATGCGGCGGATCGCGCGCGAGACCTCGACGTAAAGCTCCATGCGCGGAGGCAGCCAGACCGCGTTGGGACAGAGGCGGGCGGCGGTGACGGACGGCATCGCCGAGCGCACGCCGTCGACGCGCGCCTCGTACGAGCACGTCGCGACGACGCCGCGCTTTCCGTCGTGGCCGATGATGAGCGGCTTGCCGGCGAGCGAGGCGTCTTCCCGGATCTCGACCGCCGCGTAGAACGCGTCCATGTCGAGGTGGAGGACGACGCGGCCGGCCATGGCCTACATGGTAGCGAGAAGCTCGGCGATCGCGCGCGGCCGCTCGAGCACCGTCAGGTGCGCGGCGCCCTCGAGCAGGTGGAACTTCGCGCCTGGGATCGTCTCGGCGATCTTTCGCGTCTTCTCCGGCGGGATCAAGCTGTCGCCGCTGCCGGCGACGACGAGAGTCGGCGCGGCGATCGACGGAAGGAGCGGCGTCCGATCGGGACGCGCCGCGAGCGCCATGAGCGTCGGCGGAAGACCGGCGTCGCCGACTCTCTCGAACATCACCGTCAACTGTCGACTGTTGACTGTGAACCTCTCGTCTTCGGTATTCAGGAAGGTGCCCATCATCCCGTCGAGGTAGGCGTGCCACCCCCGGCGTTCGACCGTCGCGATGGCGGCGGCGCGCTTGGATCGGCCGGTGTCGTCGTCGGGCTCGGCGGTCGTGCCGATGAACGCGTAGGCGCGGGCGAGGCCAGGATGGGCCGCCGCGAGGGCGAGCGCAACGTAGCCGCCCATCGAGATGCCGGCGACCAGCGGCCGCTCGATCGGGAGCGCGAGGATCGCGTTCGCGACGTCCTCGGCCCACAAAGCGACCGAAGGCGTGCGCCAGCCGAGCGTCGAGGCGCCGTGGCCGCGGAGGTCGGGGACGACGAGGCCGCGGTTCGGCGGAAGCGCCTTGATGACGTCGTCCCACATCGACCCGTCGCAGCCGAGGGCGTGGAGGAGGACGAGAGGATCCTTCCCGTCACGGAACAGGCAGGCGACCTGCGCGCCGTCGGCGGTGGAGAAGATCACAGCGCGAGCACCAGCTTCCCTCGGACGTGGCCCTGACGGCTTTCGTGCTGCGCCTTCGCGGCCTCGTCGAGGCGGAAGATCGTCTGCACGTGCGGCCTCAGGGTCTTGCGCTGCGCGTGGGCGGCGAGGATCTCCAGCTCGTCTCCCGAAGGGCGAGAGTTCAGACGCTCGAAGCGGATGCCGTTCGCCGCGGCGGTCGCACCCGCGACGCTCACGACGATGCCTCCGGGCTTGACGGCATGGAGCGCGCGCTCGAGCGCAGCGCCGCCGATGGCGTCGATCACGGCGTCGGCGCCGCCGTCGAAGCGAGCGTTCACCGACGCGACGAGATCGTCGCGGTCGTGATCGATTCCGGCCTCCGCGCCCTGGCTCATGACGAACTCCTGGTTCTTAGGGCCCGTCGTCGCGAGCGTGCGCGCGCCGGCGACCCGCGCGAGCTGCAGGGCGAAGTGACCGACGCCGCCCGAGCCGTTGAGGATGAGCAGCTTCGTGTCCTTCCTGACGCCCGCCTTCGCCAGCGCTTGCATCGCGGTGAGCGCGGCGCAGGGGACCGCGGCCGCCTCCTCGAAGAGCAGGTTGGGCGGCATCGCCGCGGCGTCGGCCTCCGGGACGACGACCAGCTCGGCGTAGGTGCCCCACTGGACGAACGGCTTGCGTGCGTAGGCGAAGACGCGCTCACCGCGACGGAAGCGATGGCACCCTTCTCCCAAGTCCTCGACGACGCCTGCCACGTCCCAACCGGGAATGAGCGGGAAGGCGTGGGGGAGCGACGCGAGGCCGCCCTCGCGCATCTTCCAGTCGACCGGATTCACGCCCGCGGCGACGGTGCGAATGAGGATCTCGCCCCGCGCAGCCTTGGGATCGGGCATCTCCATGACGGCGAGCTTCTCCGGCCCGCCGAACGCTCGAATCGCGACCGCCTTCACATGTCCCCCCGGGACGGCTCGTTATTATAGGCAGCCGCGGAGGGCACCATGGCGGTCAAGACGGCTTCGGTGACGCTGACACGCGACGGAAGCGTCGGAATCGTGCGCCTCGAGCGGGCGCACGGCAACGCGATCAACGACGACTTCGTCGAGGCGCTGATGTCGGTCCTCGCCGACGCGGAGGCCGACCCCGAGATCAAGGGCGTCCTCTTGACCGCGGCCGGCAAGATCTTCTGCCCCGGCCTCGACCTCCAGGAGCTGCATCCGCTCGACCGCCATGCGATGGAGCGGTTCATGCGGCGCTTCTCGGCGATGGTGCTCGCGCTCTACGCCTTCCCCAAGCCGGTCGTCGCATCGATGCACGGCCACGCGCTCGCGGGCGGGAGCGTGCTCGGCCTCTGCACCGACTGGCGCGTGCTGCGGCGCGGCGCGCTCGTCGGCCTGAACGAGGTGAAGGTCGGCGTCCCGCTGCCGTTCGGCGTCGCGCTCATCGTGCGCGACGCCGTGCCGCGAACCGCGCTCGCCGAGGTCGCGCTCCTCGGCCGGAACTTCAGCGACGACGCGGCGGTCGAGGCCGGTCTCGCCGACGAGCTGGCGGACGACCCCGCCGCCGTCGAGGCGCTCGCTCGCACCCGTCTCGACGAGTTCCTCTCGAAGGACGCGACGTCGTTCTCGGTGACGAAGCGTTACCTGCGCTCGCCGGTCATCGAGCGGATCCGGGCGAGCAACCTGCTTCTCCTCCCCGAGTGGCTCGACTGCTGGTTCTCGCCGGGGACGCGCTCGCGGATCGCGGCGATCGTCGAAGAATTGAAGGGAAAGTCGAAGTGACCTGGGCGTATACCCTCGACATTCAGGCCACGCTCCGCGACACCGACGCCCTCGGCCACGTCAACAACGCCGTCTACGTGAACTGGTTCGAGGAGGTGCGGACCGCTTATGTCTGCGCCCGCCGCAACCTCACGAAGATGGAGCAGGTCGACTTCGTCCTCGGCTCGACGACTCTTCAGTTTCGTTCCCCGGTCTACATGCTCGAGGTCGTGACGATGCGCTGCACGCCGACGCGGATCGGGAACGCCTCATGGGATCTCGCCTACGAAGGGCGCGTGAAGTCCGACGGCCGCCTCGTCGTCGAAGGGACCTCGACGCAGGTCCACTACGACTACGCCGCGCACAAGTCGGCGCCGATCCCGGCGGACTGGCGGGCGCTGCTGGAGGCGGATCGGGCGAAATGACGACGACCTGCCCCGGTTGCGGTCTCACAAGGCCGGTGTCGGGCGCCGTCTACGACCGGAAGTTCCACGCCTCGGCGGAGTGCTGGGCGGTTTTCGAAGAGGTCCTCGCCGTCGAGTTCCAGGACGCGACGATCTTCGGGCGCGCCCACCAGATCACGGTCGACACCTACGCCGTGCAGCACGCCGGCGGGCGCCACCCGGACAAGTCGGTCTGCGTCCATCTCATCGGCCTCCACACCGCCATCGAGCGGGGTGTCACGCCCGGCGAGATCGCGCCACGCCTCCAGCGCTTCGTGTCGAAGATCGCCACGTGGCCGCACTTCGATATTCCCGAACGCCGCGCCAAACTGACCGTCGCGGACGTCGCGCTGGCGCTCGGCGAGCCGGGAGCCCATGTTGAAAAAGTGAAGGCGTGGGGCCGCGAAGTCTGGGATTGCTGGGCGCCGCACCACGCCGCAGTCCGGGCGCTGGCTGTGGGCTTGTGAGAGATGGGGACATTCTGCTTTTTCCTTCAGAGCTTCTGCGGTTCGAAGCTCTGAAGGAAAAAGCAGAATGTCCCCATCTCTGACGTGGAACCCTCCGCGGGAGGCGTCGTAGTCTCCGGCGTAGGCGTGTGACGGGAGGGGACGATGAACGCGTTCACGAGAAGCTGGGAGCTGGTCAAGGCGAGTTGGTCGGTACTCCGCGACGACAAGGAGCTGATGGTCTTCCCCGTGATCTCGACGATCGCGGTGGTGCTCGTCATGGTCTCGTTCGCGGTGCCGATGTTCCTCACGGGGATCTTCGAGGGGGGCTTCGCCGAGGGACTGCCGGTCATCGGCTTGGCGCTCGGATTCCTCTTCTACGTCGTTCAATACATCGTCATCTTCTACTGCAACTCGGCGCTCATCGGCGCCGCGATGATCCGCCTCGACGGCGGGAAGCCGACGCTCGGTGACGGGTTCCGGATCGCGAGCAGCCGCTTCGGTGCGATCGTCGGCTACGCGCTCATCTCGGCGACGGTCGGCGTGCTCCTGCGCAGCATCGCGCGGCGCGGTTTCATCGGCCGCCTCATCGCGTCGGCGCTCGGTTTCGGCTGGAACCTCGCGACGTTCCTCGCGGTTCCCATTCTCGTGGTCGAGGGGATCGGTCCCGTCGAAGCCGTGAAGCGCAGCACCGAGCTCCTGAAGAAGACGTGGGGCGAGCAGATCGTCGGCAACATCGGCATCGGGTTCGCGTTCGGGATGATCTCGTTCTTCACCGTGGCGGCGTTCGCCGGCGTGGTCATCGTCGCGGTCAACACGCACATGATCCCGCTCGTCATCGCGGCGGTCGTGCTCGGCGTGACGTCGCTCCTCGCGCTCGGTCTCGTCGGCTCGACCCTCACCGCGATCTACACCGCCGCCGTGTACCGCTACGCGGTGAAGGGCGACGGCGGCGCGGCGTTCCCCGCCGAGCTCGTCAGCGGAGCGTTCCAGGCGCGGTAGGATCCGCGCGTGCTTCTCGCGTCATCCGCCGAGTTCCCAGGGGATAGGGGAAACCCGACCTGCGCGGCGACGAAAGTCGCGCTATAACCGAAGGGGAGTGGGGGGCCTCGGAGGTGCCCCATGGAACGGTGGCTCGGCCGGTACTCGGAATGGATCTACGCCGTCGCGCGCATCGTGATCGGCCTCATGTTCGCCGCGCACGGTGCCCAGAAGCTGTTCGGGGGCCCAGGAGGGCCGCCGCTCACCGGCAACCCGATGATGATGACCGCCGGCACGATCGAGTTCATCTGCGGACTGATGATCGCGCTGGGAGTCTGGGCTGGCTGGGCGGGATTCGTGGCGAGCGGTGAGATGGCGGTCGCCTACTTCACCGCGCACGCGCCGAACGCGGTCTCGCCTCTCGCGAACAAGGGCGAGCTGGCGGTCCTCTACTGCTTCATCTTCCTGGTCATCGCCGCGAAGGGCTCGGGCAAGCTGAGCCTCGACGCCATTCTTCCTTGGGCGATCTCGCAGGAGACGGGGCACCAGCCCTACGCCCAGCGGCACTGACAGGCAGCCGGTTGTCGCTAGGAAACCCCTCGTGCGGCGCGGGGGGATTGATTCTTCGGTTTGTATCGGCACACTCCGCGCGATGCGCACGAGGAGCTCGAGAACGGGCGGAAGGCGACAGACCGGAAAGCTCGTTCCGCTGATCGATCGACGCATCGTCGTGGTTCGCGGGCACAGGGTGATGCTCGACGCCGATCTGGCTCTCGTGTACGGAGTCACGACGAAGGCGCTCAACCAAGCCGTGAAGCGGAATCGCGGACGATTTCCCCAGGATTTCTCGTTTCGACTGCGCCCCGCCGAACGCGACGAGGTGGTCACAAATTGTGACCACCTCGCTCAGCTCCGATTCTCACGAGCGTGTCCGTGGGCCTTCACCGAGCACGGCGCAATCATGGCGGCGAGCGTTCTCAAGAGCCGTCAGGCCGTCGAGCTGAGCGTGTACGTGGTGCGTGCGTTCGTCCGATTGAGGGATCTCTCTCGAAGCCATGCGGAGATCGCCGAGAAGCTGGCGACGATCGAGGAAACGGTCGGTCGGCACGACGTCGACATCGAGCGGCTTTTCGATGCGATTCGCTCGCTGCTGGAGTCGCCGGGCCCGAGCCGTCCGATCGGCTTTTCGGTGCCGCCGTCGCGCTGAACTGTAAAAAGTTGTAAGTGCCGGGAAACGGGCAACCATCGGCAATCCGGCGCGTACTATCAGGAGCATGGACCCGATCACACGCCGGGGATTCCTTGGCTTCTCCGCAGTCGCGGGCATCGGCGCTCTTTCGCGTTCTGCGAGCGGCGCCGATGCGCAAACACAGGGCGCGGCGTCCGCGGCGGTACCCCCCATGCCGGCCGCCGCGGAAACCGCGCCCACCCCAGCCGTCCCCGATGAGTTCCCCACGCAGTCGCCCGCGCTCGCGCGCGAGATGGTGACCGTCTCCCACTTCAACCCGAAGCGGGTGAAGGAGCTGCTCGATCAGCACCCGACCCTCGCGAACGCGTCGTGGGACTGGGGGTTCGGCGACTGGGAGACGGCGCTCGGCGCCGCGTCGCACATGGGCAACCTCGAGATCGCGCAGGCGCTGCTCTTGCACGGGGCGCGGCCGTCGATCTTCTCCGCGGCGATGCTCGGGCACGTCGAGGTCGTGAAGGCGTTCGTCGAGGCGTCGCCGGGGATCCAGGGGACGCCGGGCCCCCATGGGATCACGCTGCTCGCGCACGCCGAGGCCGGAGGCGCCAACGCCAAGCCGGTGAAGAAATTTCTCCTCGAGGTCGGCGGCGCCGATCCGGTGCCGAAGGCCGCGGACGTGACGGCCGAAGTGCTGCAGCGGTACGTGGGCGTCTACGCGTTCGGCCCGCGCGACGCCGACCGTATCGAGATCTCCCTCAACAAGGGACAGGCGCAATTCAAGCGCGGCACGATGATGGCGCGCAATCTCATTCCCCTGGGGGAGAACGCCTTCCACCCCGCAGGGGCCCCCGCGGTGCGGGTGAGGTTCGTCGTGGAAGGAGAGAAGGCTTCCGAGCTGACCGTCTTCGATCCCGATCTGGTACTCCGGGCGCGCCGGACCGGGTAGCGAAGGGGCGGGGGGCGGCTCCTGTAGAATCGCCCGCCATGGTTGAGACTCGATGAATTCGTTAGCCCGTACGCTTCAGCCCGAAGACCAGCTCTCTCACTACCGCGTGGTCGGGCCCCTGGGGACCGGCGGGATGGGCGAGGTTTACCTCGCCCAGGACCAGGCGCTCGAGCGGAACGTCGCGCTCAAGGTCCTCCCCGCGGAGTTCGTCCGCGACGACGAGCGCCTGCGGCGGTTCGTCCTCGAGGCGAAGTCGGCGTCCTCCCTGAGCCATCCGAACATCGTGACGATCTACGAGATCGGCCGCGACGTCGTCCGCACCAAGGGCGCGCCGGCCGAAGGCGATTCGGCGCCTGTCCAGTTCATCTCGATGGAGCTGATCAACGGGCGCACGATGACGACGCTCATCCACGAGGAGCGGACCGACCTGCGGACGCTCCTCGGTTATCTCGCGCAGGCGGCCGAGGGGCTGGCGAAGGCGCACGCGGCGGGGATCGTCCACCGCGACCTCAAGCCCGGCAACATCATGGTGTCGGCCGACGGGTTCGCGAAGGTGCTCGACTTCGGGCTCGCGAAGCTCACCGAGCGCACCGAGCCCGAGATCGAGATGACGAACGCGCCGACGATGCTCGAGCAGAAGACCGGCGCGGGCTCGATCCTCGGCACGACCGGCTACATGTCCCCCGAGCAGGTGCGCGGCAAGCCGGTCGACGCGCGCTCCGACATCTTCTCGTTCGGATGCGTCCTCTACGAGGCGATCACGAAGACGCGCCCGTTCGTCGCCGAGACGGCGGTCGAGACGATGCACAAGATCCTGAACGATCCGTTCCCGCCGATCGAGGAGCGGAACCCCAAGGCGCCCCCCGAGCTGCGCCGGTTCGTGCGCCGCTGCCTGGCGAAGAGCCCCGATCAGCGCGTCCAGTCGATGAAGGATGCGGCGATCGAGCTGCGCGAGATCGTCGACGAGTGGGACAACCTCACCTCGACCGCGACGTCGATCGGGACGACGAAGACCGGGACGTTCGCGACGGCGCGCTCGAAGCCGTCGTTCCTCGTGCTCGCCGGAGCGGCGGTGGTCGCGCTCGCGGCGGTGGCGGTGGCGGTGTGGGCGCTCAAGCGCGGGGGCTCCACCGCCGACCCATCGCAGCCGTTCCAGAACATGAAGATGGTGACCCAGACGGACCGCGGCGACCTCACCGACGTCGCGATCTCGCGAGACGGCCGCTACTTCGCGTACTTGACCGGCGAGCTCGGGAAGGCCGGCGTGCGCGTGCGGCAGGTCGCCACGGGGAGCGATCTCGAGGTCGTCCCCTCCGAAGACGGTCTCTTCGAGGGGCTGTCGTTCACGCCCGACGGCAACTACCTCTTCTACTTGAAGTGCCGCCGCGACAATCCGAGCTACCGTGCGCTCATGCAGGTGCCTTCCCTCGGCGGTCCGTCGAGGGAGCGTGCGTTCGACGTCGATTCCACGGCCACGTTCTCCCCCGACGGCAAACAGGTGGCGTTCGTCCGCGGAGAGCCGCAGAAGCAGCACGCGCTCATCGTCGTGCGCGACCTCGAGGCGGGGAAGGAGCGGACCCTCGCCACGGTGACCGATCCGCGCAAGGTCGTCGGAGCGCCCGCGTGGTCGCCCGACGGGGCGAAGATCGCGGCGATGGAGCTCGACGCCTCGTCCGGCATCTTCGTCGCCTCGACTGTGACGTACGACGCGACGAGCGGGGCGCGCGAGGTCCGCGAGACCCTCAAAGGAGCGATTCCCCAGAGCGTCGCGTGGCTCGCCGACGGCAAGGGCCTCGTCAGGACCGGCTACGATCTCGCTTCGGCGCTCACGCGCCAGATCGCGCTGGTCGATTTTCCTAGCGGACGCGCGCGGCGCATCACGAACGACGTCGACGATTACGCGCAGGTGTCGGTGTCGTCCGGCGACGAGGCGATCGCGGCCGTGCGTCGCTCGATCTTGAGCGACCTCTGGCTCGCGGATGCCGGGGGAGGCGAGCCGCGCGCTCTCACGTCGTATCGCAATGCCGAGAACTCGCCGTTTGGCGCCTCTGCGTGCCCGGATGGAAGTGTCCTGTTCGCCGGCCCGCGCAGTCAGTCGCTCCAGATCTATTCGGTCGCGGCTGCCGGTGCCGTGCCCAAGCCGCTCACGGAGGGCACCGCGCTCGCGGTGGCGCCGAGCTGCTTCGCGCAGGGATTCGTCCACAACCGGTTCGATACCGACGGCCGCGCCCAGGTTTGGCGCGCCGACGCCGATGGCGGCAACGCGCGGAATCTCACCCCCGACGGCGCGTATCAGGTGCTCGACGTCGCGCGGGACGGCAGCATCATGACGGTGACGCGCGTCGACGACAGCAGCATCTGGACGATCAACCTGAAGGACGGCGCGACGCGCAAGCTGGGGCCGAGGCTCGGCGTCGGCAGGCTCTCGCGCGACGGGAAGCGGGCGGTCGTCACCGATCTGGCGATCGCTCCGTCGGGGATGGTCAGCCGGGCGATCAAGGCGCTCTCGACGGGCGGCGACGCGGACCCGGTCAACCTGTCGAGCGTGCCGCCGCAGGGCGAATCGTTCGGATGGGCGCCCGACGGTACCGCGGTCACCTTCGTCGATCGCGGGCAGCCGGTGTGGAATCTGTACCGTGCACCGCTCGCAGGCGGTCCCTCGCAGCCGATCACGGCGTTCAAGGAAGGCCGGATCAGCGACTACGCCTTCTCGCCCGACGGACGCAAGCTCGCGGTCGCGCTCACGATCGGCGACGCCAATAACTTGTGGATCGCCAACGCCGACGGCTCGAAGCCGGTGCAGGCGACGCGCTTCCCCAAGGACTTCATCTTCGCGATGACGTGGATGCCCGACAACATGCACGTCGCTGTGAACGCCGGCAAGGCGTCCAGCGACGCCGTCCTCATCAAGAACTTCCGGTAGAGAGAACGGGGACAGTAACCGAGTTTTTCTTACACGCGCACTTCGCGTGTAAGAAAAACTCGGTTACTGTCCCCGTTCTCTCTAACGGTTGGGCTCGTACCAGTACGACTCGATCGACCGCAGCGCGGAGCGGCCGGAGAGCGCGAGCTTGAACAGCGCCGGCGGGAAAATCCGGAAGTAGTGCCAGTCGCCGTGCTCGTCGAACTTGCGGGTCGAGGCGATCGCCTTGGCCTTCGTCAATCGCGTCAGCCGTTGACCGCGGGAGCGCCCGAGCTGCCGGAGCCTCATGAGGAAGCTCACGTCCTCGGCGAGGCGCAACGTCTCGTCGTAGCCGCCGACCGTCTCGAAATCGCGGCGGCGGCAGAAGACGACGCCGGTGTCGAACCGCGTCAACCAGACGACAGGCAGGAGGACGGCGAAGGTCGCGGCCAGGCCGAGCGACCAGCGCTCGAGCGTGACGCCGGTCGCGCCCCCCACGAGGCGGTCCGACGCCATCGCCGAGTCGATGGCACCGAACGTTCCGGCGTGAATCTGCATGTCCGCGTCGACGAAGGCGAGGATCTCGCCGCGCGCCGCGGCAGCGCCGGCGTTACGGGCGGCGGCGATCGACCTCTTGGCGACCGGGACGACGCGAGCGCCCCAGGCCGCCGCGACGCCCGCGGTTCCGTCGGTCGACGAGTTGTCGGCGACGATCGTCTCGACGGACCCGGCGTAGGCCCGCGTGGCCTCCGTGACCGTCGCGAGCAAGCGCGGGAGGGCGCGCTCTTCGTTGTAGGCGGGAATGACGAGCGAGATCACGGAGACAGCATCCGTTCCGGACCCTGGCCCGTCAACCTCGCGCCTTCCCACCGAGGCCGAGCCGGCGTTTCATCTCGTCGACCGGCATGCGCACGAAGACGAGCTTGTCCTGGGAGGCCGATCCCCGGACGATCGTGACCGCTTCGATCGGGAGGTCGAGGGTGCGCGCGATGAGATCGATGACGGCGCCGTTCGCCTTGCCGCGCTCCGGCGGGGCGCTGACCGCGATCTTGAGCGCGCCGCCGTGGACGCCGACGATCTCGGCGCGCCGTGCTCCCGGCTTGACCCTGAGGCGTAGACGCGTTCCACCGGAGACGGCGGTCAGCGCCAAGCCGTCGAACGACATCTAGGCGTGCAGCGGGCCGCCGATCCGCTCGTACGCCATCGTACGGCGCATCGGGACGAAGCCCGCGTCGCGGATCGCGGCGACGATCTCGGGCTCGTTCATGTGATGGACCGTCCCCGCCGCCGAGACGACGTTCTCCTCGATCATCGTGCTGCCCATGTCGTTGACGCCGAACGCGAGCGAGGCGGCGCCGACCTTCGGCCCCTGCGTGACCCATGAGGCCTGCAGGTTGTCGAAGTTGTCGAGGAAGACGCGGGCGACGGCCATCGTGCGGAGGTACTCCGCGGTCGTCGCCTCCTGGCCGCCCAGCTCGGTGTGCCCGGGCTGGAAGGTCCAGCCGATGAACGCGGTGAAGCCGCCGGTGCGGTCTTGCAGATCGCGGAGCATGCGCAGGTGCTCGATCCGGTCGGCGCGGGACTCGACGTGGCCGAACATCATCGTCGCGGTCGTGCGCATGCCCATCGCGTGCGCCGTCTCGTGGACCTCGATCCACTCGGCGCTCGAGGCCTTGTTCTTCATGAGCCGCTTGCGCACCTCGTCGACGAGGATCTCGGCGCCGCCCCCGGGGATCGAGTCGAGGCCGGAGGCGCGCAGGCGCGTCAGCGTCTCCTGGAGCGTCAGCCGCGACGAGCGGTAGATGTGCACGATCTCCGGCGCCGAGAGCGCATGGAGCCATAGATCGGGGAAACGGGTCTTGAGGCGCGTGAACAGGTCTTCGTAGTACTCGATCTTCAGCTTCGGGTTGTGGCCGCCCTGGAGGAGGATCTGGTTGCCGCCGAGCGCGTAGGTCTCCTCGACCTTCTTCTCGATCTCCTCGTAGGGAAGGGTCCAGCCCTCCTCGTGATGCGGTGGACGGTAGAAGGCGCAGAAGCTGCAGAACGCGTTGCAGACGTTCGTGTAGTTCACGTTCCGGTCGATGATGTACGTCACGACGCCGTCAGGATGCTTCGCACGGCGGACGAGATCGGCCATCGCGCCGAGGTTCGTCAGGCTCTCGCGCTCGAGGAGGTCGAGCGCCTCGATGGGGGACATTCTGCTTTTTCCTACAATTCTCTCGCTCATGATTCCATCACTCCCGCGCACGAGAGCATTGTAGGAAAAAGCAGAATGTCCCCATTTAGCGGCATGCCGTCGGCAAAAACGCCGCGATGCGGATCTCGGGCGCGCGGTCGATGAGGCCCAGGCGCGCGGACGACGCGAGGAACCGGTTGAGCGCCGTCAGCTCGGGGCCGCCGAAACGGTAGCGCATCGCTTCGGTGAGGTAGCGAAAGGCCGTCTCGGGATCGCGCCGCCCGTTCCAGGTGTAATCGTCGGCGATCGCCGCGAGCTCCGCGTGCGCCGAGCGCCGGCTCTCGTGGAGCGCCGTGTAGAGATCGCGATCGAGAGCGCCCATCCGGACGGCCCACACCGCAAAGACGAAGGGGAGGCCGGTCGCCTGCGTCCAGGCGCCGCCGAGGTCGAACGATCGCGTGCCGGGCGGCAGCGGCGTGAAGAGCGCTTTGTCGCCGATCCTCACCACCGCGTCGTGCTCCGTGAGCGCCAGCTCGAGATCGCGCGGGCCGGGCCCGAAGCGCGGCGAGATGCCCCACGCGTCGGCCGCGAGGACCTGGACCAAGGCGTTCGAGGTCCTCGACTCCGGATCGAGCGCCACCGTGCGGATCTCGTCGAGCGGCTTCTTCGAGACGAGGAGCACCGAGCGGCAGTCGCCGTAGCTCCCGATCGCGATGCCGGGAACGACGGCGAGATCGGGGATGCGGGCCAGCTCGATGACCGGGAGGAGCGCCACGTCGAGCTCGCCGGCCTCGAGGCGCGTCGAGAGCACCGAGGGGACGTCGTACGAGAGCGCGTAGCGCGGGTCGGCGGCCTGCTCGAGGCCGAAAACGAGCGGGCGCGTGTTCAGGTACGAAACCGCGCCGATGCGGATCATGCGAGCGCCGGCTCCTCGAACCGCTGGAGCACGTTGTAGACCGAGTCGCGCTGGACCGGCACGCACCCCGCGTCGCGGATCAGGCGGCAGAGGGCGGCGACCGTGAGGCCGACCGGCGTCTTGGCGCCCGCCATGTGGACGATCTTCTCCTCGTGAATCGTGCCGTCGATGTCGTCCGCGCCCATCGCGAGGCCGACCTGCGCGATCCGCGGCGAGATCATGATCCAGTACGCCTTCACGTGGTCGAAGTTGTCGAGCATGAGGCGCGACACCGCGATCGTGAGGAGGTCGTCGAACCCCGTGGGACCCGGGAGGTGCGCGATCTGCGTGTTCTCCGGGTGGAACGCGAGCGGGATGAAGCACATGAACCCGCCGGTCTCGTCCTGGAGCGCGCGGAGCCGGCAGAGGTGCTCGACCCTCTCCTCGATCGTCTCGACGTGGCCGTAGAGCATCGTCGCGTTCGAGCGGAGGCCGTGCGCATGCGCGGTGCGGGCGACCTCGAGCCAGCGCTCGGCGGAGATCTTCTTGGGGTACAGCTCCCGTCGCACGCGCTCGACCAGGACCTCGGCACCGCCGCCGGGGAGCGAGTCGACACCGGCCGCCTTGAAGTCGTCGATCACGCGGTCGAGATCCTTCTTGAACCGCTTCGCGAAGAAGTCGTACTCGGCGCAGGTGAACGCCTTGACGTGCATCCCGGGCTTCAGCTCGTGGATGCCGCGGACGAGATCGAGGTAGAACTCGTACGGATAGTCCGGGTTGTGGCCGCCGACGATGTGGACCTCGGTGATCGCGTCGCTCAGGTTCGACCTCACCTCGCCGAGCGCCCGGTCGAGGTCCCACGTCCAGCCCTGCTCCTTGTGCTTGTACGGGCGGTAGAACCCGCAGAACTTGCAGTCGACCGTGCAGACGTTCGTCGGGTTCAGGTGCATGTTGCGCACGAAGTAGGCGGCGTTGCCGTTCTTCTTCGTGCGCACGACGTTCGCCAAGGCGCCGGCCGGCATGAGCGCGCGGGAGCGGAAGAGCGCGACCCCGTCGTCGAACGAGAGGCGCTCGCCCGCCATGACCTTGTCGTGGATCGCGCTGAGGCCGGCGGCCGACGCGAGCGACTCGAGAACTTGCGACATGCCGCCTCCCGAACGTGAAGCGGAATTATAGCGCCCCCGTATAATCCCGCCGTTGATCCCCGCCCCGAGGTCTCTCGTCCTCCCCGTCTCGGAAGCCGCCGCCACGCTGTGGGACGCCGGCCGGCCCTCCGGCGTCGTCCTCGTCCACGGCCTCCTCGGCCGGCGCACGATGCACGAGATCGTGGCGATCGCGGAGCTGCTGGCCGAGCGGCACGACGTCCTCGCGCTCGACGTCCGCGGCCACGGCGAGACCCCCGGGCGCTTCACGTGGGGACGGGAGGAGTGGCGCGAGGTCGCGGCAGGGGTCGATCACCTCGCCGCGACCGGGCGGCGGGTCGCGGTGGTCGGTTTTTCGTTCGGGGGGTTCCACGCCGTGAGGGCCGCGGCACACGGGGCGCCGATCGAGCGGCTCGCCCTCATCGGCGCTCCGGCCGATCTTCGCGTCCTCGATCACTTCCCCCTCGGGCCGAAGCTCTGGCGGCACCTTCCGGCGATGCGCGGACGCGGGCGAAGACGCCTGAGCGCGGAGATTCCGCGCCGGAGCAGCCTCCGGGACGACGAGCTCGCCCGGGTCAAGATCCCGGTGCTCGTCGTGCACGGAGAAGGGGACTGGCTCATCTCCGAGCGGCATGCAAGGCGCCTCGCGGGGGCGCTCTCCGCGTCGAAGCGATTGGATATTCCCGGCGGCTTCCACGGCGAGTATCTTGTGCACTCGCACGGCCGCGAGCTGGCCGAGGCGCTGAGGGAGTTCCTGGGATGAGACGCTCGATCCTCGCGGCGCTCGCCGCATGCGCCGTGTTCTCGAACGGGATCGCCGACGAGCCTCCCGCCCATCGCCCCAAGGTCGTTCTCGTCCTCTCCGGCGGCGGCGCGCGCGGGAGCGCGCACATCGGCGTCCTCAAGGTCCTCGAGGAATACCACGTCCCCGTCGACATGATCGTCGGCACGAGCATGGGCTCGATCGTCGGCGGCCTCTACGCGTCGGGCTGGACCTCGAAGGAGATCGAAGACCAGATCATCACGATCAACTGGGGCGGGGTCTTCAACGACCGCCTCACCCGGCAAGAGATGACCTTCCGCCGCAAGGACGAGCAGTCGCGCTTCCTCATTCCGATCAAGCTCCGGTTCCGCGACTGGAAGCCGTACATCCCTCCCGCGGTCATCGGCGGTCAGAACCTCGAGCTGCTCTTCCAGGGGCTCGAGATCCAGACGACCGGCGAGCGCGACTTCGACAAGCTGCCGATCCCGTATCGCGCCGTCGCGTCCGATCTCGCCACCGGCAAGGCGGTCGTGCTCGGGAGCGGCTCGCTCTCCGACGCGATGCGCGCGAGCATGGCGCTGCCGGGGATCTTTCCGCCGATCATCCTCGACGGCCGCGAGCTCTCCGACGGCGGCATGGCGGCGAATTTCCCCGTCCGCATCGCGCGCGCGCTCGGCGCCGACGTGGTGATCGGCGTCGACATCACGAGCCCCCTCCGCAAGAAAGAAGAGCTGGGGAACATCCTCACCCGCATCGACCAGGTCACGGGCCTCCTCACGAACGCCAACAAAGAAGCCGACATGGCGGCGGTGAAGCCTCAGGACATCATCCTCGTCCCCGAGCTGAGCGACATCTCGTTCTCCGACTTCGACAAGGCGGAGGAGACGATCGGCCGCGGCGAGAACGCGGCTCACGAGGCCGAAGCGCGCCTCCGGGCGCTCGCGGTGTCCGACGAGGAGTGGCAAGCGTACGTGGCGAAGCACCACAAGCGCCCCGCCGCCGACCTGGTCGTCGACAAGGTCGTCATCAAGAACACCGGTCCGCTGAACGACGCGATCGTCGAACGGCGAATCAAGATACCGACCGGCGTCCCGCTCGATCAGCCGGCTCTGGAGAAGCAGATCCAGTACCTCTACGGGATGGACGTCTTCGGCCCGATCGGCCACACATTCGACCGCACCGACGAAACCGGCACGCTCACGATCGACGTCCCCCCGAAGCCGTACAGCCGGAACAGCCTCCAGTTCGGCGGCTTCATGGCTTCCGACTTCGCGGGAGACTTCCAGTTCGATCTCATCGCCAGCCACATCTTCAACCCGTTCAACCGCAGCGGCGGCGAGTGGCGGAACATCCTCCAGTTCGGGACGAACACGCTCGTCTCGACCGAGTACTACCAGCCGCTCGAGCCGAGCCTCGCGTGGGTCTTCGATGGAAAGGCCGGGTACCGCCGCGACATCGCCAACTTCTACACCGACCAAGGGGACGCGGTCGCCCAGTACGTGTTCGAGACGACCAACATCGGAGCGGGTTTCGGGCGCGTGCTCGGGCGATGGGGCGAGCTCTCCGCCGGAGCGTTCCGGGATTGGGGCCAGGGGCGGCGGCGCATCGGGGACGACGTCTTTCCGGCGGTGAGCACCGACGACGCCGGATTCGAGGCGCAGTTCCGCGTCGACACGCTCGACACGATCACCTGGCCGCGCCAGGGCACGCACCTGAACGCGCTCTACCGGCGCTCCCTCGAGGGGATGGGCGCGCAGGAGACCGGCGATTTCGTCAAGGCGGACGCCCTGCAGGTGTTCGAGCTCGGAAGGAACATCATCTCCATCGGGGCGGAGATAAGCGATCTCGTGAACGGCGCCGTGACCTACGACAACGCCTACGAGCTCGGCGGCCTGTTCCGTCTTTCCGGGTTGCAGCCGAACCAGCTCGTCGGGTCGCGCGGAGGGATCGCGCGGCTCATGTACTACCGCGAGCTGACGAGGTTCAGCCTCGGCTCCCTGACGCAGCGCATGTACGCCGGCGTGTCGGCGGAGGCCGGAAACGTTTACGTCGAGGGTGACCCGGTGACCGTGAAGTCGCTCCGGACCGCCGGCTCGCTCTTCATCGGCGCCGACACCGTGCTCGGTCCGGCATACATCGGTTACGGGCGCGAGCAGAGCGGCCAGAACGCCGCGTATCTGATCATCGGGCAAAGGTTCTGACGATCGGGGGTTGCCTGCCCCCTCCTGGCCGCGTATAACCGCCTCAAGGGGCGTCCCCATGATCGTCCGTGCGCTCGCAGTGGGATGCGCGCTTTTCGTGGCAGTGCCGGCCGCCGCGACCCTCTCGATCGTCAAGACCTGTCCGCCGGATCGAGTCGAAGCCGGCACAGGGTTCGCCTACACGATCACGGTCACGAACGGAGGCACCGCCGCCGTGTCGTTCCATCTCCATGATGCGCTGCCTGACGAAGTCCTCTTCGAAAACCTCTTCGTGAACGGAGACTTCCCCGGCCCCGAAACGGTCTGCCAGCTTCCGACCTACGAGTCGAACGACGCGCCGATCGAGTGCGACTACTCCGGCCTGGCTCCGGGAGCTACCGTCGAATTCACCGTCAGCTCATTACTTCAATATTGTCTCCCGGGTGGGACCACCGTCACGAATTCAGCGACGGCCACGGCGCCGGGGGACTCCTCGGTCTCGTCGCAGTGCGGCTTCTCGACGATCGAGCAGAGTGATCCCTTGTGCAACGATTTCAACGCGTGCACCGACTACGACCAGTGCTACGACGGCTATTGCGTAGGTCAACCGATCAACGGCTGCCCTGCACGGCGGCGGCTTGCGATCCGATCACAGGTTGCTACCAAGCGAACGTCCCAGCGGGCACCGCGTGTCCGGCCTCGGGGACGTGCGTCGTGGGCGGCGTCTGCGACGGCGCCGGGAGCTGCGCTCCGGTGAGCGTCTGCGACGACGGCAATCCCTGCACCGACGACGTGACCGACTACCAGAACGCCTGCGCCTGCACTCATACCCCGAAAGCGGCGGGGACGGCGTGCAGCGACGCGAGCAATTGCACGTCGGGGGATGCGTGCGACGGCGCCGGCCACTGCGTCGGCGCGCCGGTGGGCGTCGTGCCGGGGGACGTCGGCAACACCGTCTACATCGTCAAGTGGGGAAACAACTTCGCCGCGATCCGGTGGGTCCCCATCGCGCACGCCGATTACTACCAGGTGGTGCGCGGCCAGCTGTCGGGACTCCCGGTCGGGCCCGGCGGCCTCGATGAAGACTGCATCCGCCCGGCGCAGTACGGCCAAGAAGGTGACGACCTCGACATCCCTCCGGTGGGAACAGGGGTTTGGTACCTCGTGCGCGGCGTGAACGCCTGCGCCGGTCCCGGTCCTTGGGGCTTCCAAGGAGATCACGGCGCGCCCGGAGCGCCGCGCATCACCTCGTCCTGCCCGTAACGACCTCTCGTCCCGAGTGCTACCCTGCCTCCCTCGACGGAGGACCATCCGATGTGCGGGTTCATCGGCGTCATCGGTGCGGACGACGCGGTCCGTGAGATCTACGACGGACTGGTCGCGATCCAGCACCGCGGCCAAGACGCGGCGGGGATCATCACGTACGACGGCGGCCGGTTCCACGTCAAGAAGGGCGAAGGGCTGGTCCGCGACATCTTCACCGCCGCGAACGTCGATCGTCTGAAAGGCAACCTCGGCCTCGGCCACGTCCGCTACCCCACGGTCGGGTCCGGCGGAGGCGAGGACGCGCAGCCGTTCACGGTGAACTTCCCGTTCGGCATCGCGATGGCCCACAACGGCAACGTCGCCAACTACGAAGAGCTCCGCGGCGACCTCGAGCACGACTCGCTCCGCGTCCTCTACTCCGGCTGCGACGTCGAGGTGATCTTGAACGTCTTCGCCGGCGCCCTCGCGCGCTCGGCGAACGGCATCTTCACCACCGCCGCGTACCACGCCGCCGTCAAAGAGGTCTACCGCACCGTCCGCGGCGCCTACAGCGTCGTCGGCTTCATCGCCGGCCACGGCCTCTTCGCCTTCCGCGACCCGTACGGGATCAAGCCGATCGCCGTCGGAAGACGCGCCACGCAAGGGGGCTACGCCTACGCCGTCGCCTCCGAGAGCGTCGTGCTCTCCACGACCGACTTCGAGCTGATCCCTGGCTGCGCCCCCGGCGAGGCGCTCTTCATCGACCTCGAGGGCACGATGAGCCGCGAGCAGGTCGCGGAGCCGCGCCATCACCCGTGCGTCTTCGAGTTCGTCTACTTCGCGCGCCCCGACTCGTACCTCGAGGGGATCTCGGTCTACGAGGCCCGCATCCGGATGGGCGAGCGCCTCGCCAAGGTCTTCATCGACGAAGGCCACACCGCCGACGTCGTCGTCCCGATCCCGGACTCCGCGCGTACCGCCGCGCTTTCGATGGCGCAAGCGCTGAAGGTCCCGTATCGGGAAGGGCTCGTCAAGAACCGCTACGTCGGCCGCACCTTCATCATGCCGTCGGACGGCGAGCGCAAGCGCTCGCTCCGCCACAAGCTGAACGCCATCGGGGAAGAGTTCAGGGGCAAGGACGTCCTCCTCGTCGACGACTCGATCGTGCGCGGCCACACGAGCAAGCAGATCGTGCAACTCGTCCGCCAGGCCGGCGCCCGGCGCGTCCTCTTCGCCTCGATGTCGCCGCCGCTCATCCACCCCTGCGTCTACGGGATCGACATGAGCACGCGCCGCGAGTTCATCGCGCGCGACCGGACGCACGCCGAGGTCGCGCACGAGATCGGCGCAGATGCCGTCATCTATCAGACGCTCGACGATCTCGTCGGTGCCGTCATCGAGAAGAACCCCGAGATCCCGCGCATGTGCACCGCGTGCTTCTCGGGCGATTACCCGACCGGCGACATCACGTCGTCGATGCTCCTCCAGATCGAGCACGAGCGGATCGCGCAGGAGCACTGAGCGGCCAAGTGCGATGCGCGCGCGGCTCGACCTCCCCACCGGCTTCTCCTTCCGCCGCACCGTCGCCAGCCACGGCTGGTGCGATCTCGCGCCGTTCCAGGCCGCGAAGGACGCGCGCACGCTGACGACGATCGTCGCGATGCCCGGCGGCGGCGCGCGCCGCCTGACGATGCGCGGCGACACGAATCACATCGAGATCGAGTCGCCGGGAGCGGCAACGGCCAAGGAGAAAAAGACCCTCACCGCCGCCGCGCGCCGCGTCCTCGCCTTGGACGTCGACATGTCCGAGTTCCACGACACCGTGAGGAAGGACGACCGCTATCGCTGGATCGCCGACGGCGGCGCCGGCCGCCTGCTCCGCAGCCCCACCGCGTGGGAAGACGTCGTCAAGCTCGTCCTGACGACGAACTGCTCGTGGGCGTTCACGAAGAAGATGACGAGCGCCCTCGTCGAGCGCTACGGCGAGCAGGACAGAGAGGGCGCCCGCTCGTTCCCGACCGCCGCACGCATGGCGGAGGTGAAGGAGCGCGACTACCGCACCATCATCAAGGCCGGCTACCGCTCACCGTTCCTCGCCGCCTTGAGCCGCGGCGTCGTCACCGGCACCTACGACCCCGCCGCCTGGGACGCCGACGCGCGCGACGCCGAGATCCTCCGCAAGGAAATGATCAAGCTCCCCGGTGTCGGCCCCTACGTCGCCGAGAATCTGCTCAAGTTTCTCGGCAAGCCGTACGGCCTCGCCCTCGACTCCGCCATCCGCGCGAAGTACTGCGAGCTCTACCACGGCGGCCGCAAGATCAAGGACACGACGATCCAGCGCCGCCTCGCGCCTCTCGGCCGCTGGGCGCCGCTCGCGCTCTGGTTCGATCTGTGGAAGGCGTGGGTGGGGGAAGAGGAAGGGAAGATGTGGGGCTAGGGCTCACGCTTCGTGCTGCTTGAACGATCGCTCGATCCGCCGATCCGGCACGAGCCAGATGATCGCGACGCTGACGTAGAGCGCCTGCGCGAGCCACGGCGCGAACGACGTGGCGATGAGGCCGGCGATATAGATGACGGGGGAGAGCTTGCCCTTCCAGTCCTTGCCGATCGCGGCCTTCAGTCTCGAGTGCGGTCCCTGCGACGCGATGATCGTGAGCTGGAGGACGTAGTAGGCGATTCCGGCGCCAAGGAGGACGACGCCGTACAGCGCGGAGGGGAGCGCGGCGAAATGGTTCTCGCCCATCCAGCCGGTCGCGAAGGGGAAGAGCGAGAGCCAGAAGAGGAGATGCAGGTTGCTCCAGAGCACCGACGCGGTCACCCGCTCGAGGGTGTGAAGCATGTGGTGGTGGTTGTTCCAGTAGATGCCGACGTAGACGAAGCTGAGGACGTAGCAGAGGAAGGTCGGGATGATCGGAATGAGCGCATCGACGGTGACGCCGTGAGGCACCTTCATCTCGAGCACCATGATCGTGATGATGATGGCGATGACGCCGTCGCTGAACGCTTCCAGCCTGCCTCTGCCCACGGTCGTCCTCCGCTTCCCGGCGCACGATCCTACATGGACTCGCCTGCGGTACCATGCGTCCCATGAACGTTCTCGACTGGATCCTCGTCGCCCTCTTCGCGTTCGGGTTCGTGATGGGGCTGATGCGCGGTTTCACGCGGATCCTGATCGGGATCCTGTCGCTCCTGGTCGCGTTCTTCCTGGCCAACCGGTACCAGGAAGGGCTGGCGCAGGTTCTGATGGGGCGCCACGTCGGTGAGACGCCGGCGCGGGTCGCGGCCTATCTCCTGATCTTCGTCGGGACGATGGTCGCGGGCGGGCTCGTCGCGTTTCTGGTCGGCAAGATGTTGAAGGTCGCGATGCTGTCGTGGGCCGACCGGATGGCGGGGGCGGCGCTCGGGCTCGTCGCGGCCGCGCTGGCGGCGGCGTTCATCGTGCATCCGATCGTCGTGTCGACGAAGGGCGGGTCGCAGCTCCTGGCAACGTCGAAGCTGGCGCCGTACGTGGCGGTCGTCGCCGACATCGGGAACGCTGTCGCGCCGGATGCCGTCGCGCAGAAGTACGAAGCGGGGATGGAGACGCTGCGCAAGGTGTGGCGCGGCGAGGCGGCGCCGGAGCTCGACGCGGTGAAGAAGAAGATCACGCAGGCGGTCGACGCCGGAACGAAGGCGACGAAGTCGGCGGTCGAGAAGACGGAGAAGGCTGTCTCCGGCACGCCGAAAAAATAGGGACAGTCACCGCGTCAGAAAAACGTGGTTCCTGTCCCCGTGCTGCTAAAATCTCCGCCTGATGGCCGAGCCGATCCCGCTTCAGGTTCCCGAAGGATCCCCCGAGCCGCGCATCCGGATCGTGCGGCACTTCGTCAAGCCGTTCAACACGGTGCTGACGACGGCGCGGACCTGTTATTCGTCGAAGGGCCTCATCGAGGACTCGGATCTAAAGCCGGGAGGTGAGGGGCTTGCCCGCGACCTCTACGAGGCAGGGCACCACACCACGATCCAGCACGCGTACTTCCAGTTCGCGATGGAGAACGTGTCGCGGCAGTTCCTCTGGTCGTTCCTGCACGCGCACCCGTTCTACAACTCGGAGCAGGTGAGCCAGCGCTACGTCAAGGTGCGCAAATCGAACTGCTTTGTACCTCCTTTGACTGGCGACGCGAGGGCGATCTATCTCGAAGGCGTGGAACAGCAGCTCGCCTTCTACCGCGAGCTGAATCAGGTTCTCCTCCCGCTCGCCGAGACGGCGTATTTCCAGCGCTTCCCGGCACGCCGAGGGAAGGACGGCTACGCGAAAGAGATCGAAAAGAAAGCGCAGGAGATCGCGCGCTACGTCCTGCCGATCGCGACGTGCGCGTACCTCTACCACACGGTGTCGGCGCTCACGATCCTGCGGTACTGGAGGATGTGCGAGCACGCCGACGTTCCTTACGAGCAGAAGTTGGTCGTCGGGAAGATGGTCGAGGCGCTCCTCGCGATCGATCCGGAGTACCGGAGGTTGCTCGAGGAGCCGGTGCCGGTCGAGGAGACGCCTGAGGCGGCGTTCTTCGCGGCGCGGCCGGAGCTGGCGTCGCGGACAGTGCGGTCGGAGTTCATCGCCGAGTTCGACGCCTCGCTCGGCGGGAGGATGTCGAAGCTCGTCGACTGGAAGGCGCGGGCGGAGGAAGAGACGGCGCGCGCGGTGCGCGAGGTGCTGGGCGTTCCGTCGTCCAGGATGACCGACGACGAGGCGATCGCGCTGGCGTGCGATCCTTCGCGGAACGCCACGCTCGGTCAGGCGCTGAACGTGACGACGTTTGATAAGCTCACGCGGGCGATGCACCACCCGGCGTACACCTTCCGGAAGAAGATCTCGCACGCAGGCGACTCGCAGGATCAGCGGCACCGGATGACGCCGGCGAGCCGGCCGATGCTCGCGGCGCACGCGACGGGGGAGCCGGACTACGCGGTGCCGGCGCTCGTGCGGCAGGACCCGAAGGTCGAGCGGCGCTACCGCGAGATGATGGTCCGCGTGTGGGAGCGGATCGGCGCGTTGCAGTCGATGGGCGTGTCCGACGAGTTCGCCCTCTACTTGCTGCCCAACGCGGTCAACGTTCGCTACACCGAGTCGACCGACTTTCTGAACCTGCGGCACAAGCACGTCATGCGCCTCTGCTACCTCGCCCAGGAGGAGATCTGGCAGGCGTCGGTCGACGAGGCCGAGCAGGTGCGCGCCGTCCATCCGCGCCTCGGCGCGCAACTTCTGCCGCCGTGCGGCGTGCGTAAAGAGGCTGGGACGAAGCCGTTCTGTCCCGAGGGGGCACGCTTCTGCGGCGTGCCGGTCTGGAACCTCGCGCTCGAAGACTATCGCCGCGTCATCTAGGATGGCGGCATGGCCGAGCCGCTCGTCGTTCCCCAGATCTCCCGGCAAGAGCTGCTCAGGCGCCTCTACGACCCGTCGCTGACGATCGTCAACGCGCTGGCGCGTAGCGCATGGGAGGCGGCGCGGATCCCGGGCTCGCTGTCGCTGCCGGTCTCGGAGATCCCCACGAAGGCCGGCGAGGTCCTGCCCGACAAGAACGCCGACATCGCGGTCTACTGCGCCAGCCCCACCTGACACGCCGACGTGAAGGCCGTGGGCCTTCTTCAGGAGATGGGCTACACGCGCGTCCGCGCCTTCGATGGCGGGATGGCCGAGTGGAGCGAGGCCGGTCTTCCGGTCGATCGCGGGGCGGAGCTGCCCCGGGCGCCGCACGCGGCTTCGCCGTTCGTCGCCTCCGTTCGAAGCGCGCAGCAACGGCGGCCGAGACCGCTGGCGATCACGGAAACGGTCCCGCGCTCGTGGACGGTCAAGCGACTCCTCGTCACGTGGCTCGCGATCAATCTCGTCTTCGGCTTCCTCTACTGGGGGTTGAGCTTCCTCCCCGGCCAGGGGCTCCGCGAGCTCGGCCAGCCGCTCGGGCACGAGGCGGCCGACCTCCTCGAGGCGATCTACTTCAGCTTCGTCACCGGCCTCTCGATCGGCTTCGGCGACGTCGTGCCGAACGGGATCCTGCGCCTGCTGGCGATCATCGAGGGCGCCGCGTGCCTGCTCGTCTTCGGCGCGATCATCTCGAAGCTCTCCTCGGGGCGGCAGGAGGAGATGACGGCGGAGATCCACCGGATCGCCTTCGAGGACCGGCTCGGCCGCGTCCGGACGAACCTCCACCTGGTCGTGCGCGAGATCCAGGAGATCGCCGAGCACTGCCAGGGTGGCCAGGAGCCGTCGGAGGCGCTCCTCACGCGGATCGAGAGCGCGGCGGCGGTCTTCTCGGGGGAGATGCGGGCGATCCACGACCTGCTCTACCGCCCGCAGACGATCCCCGGCGAGGACGTGATGGAGTCGATCCTCGCGCACCTGGATGGCGGCCTGCGCGAGTTCGCGGCGCTCCTCCAGTGTCTCAGCCCCGAGCGCCGGCGCTCGGCGGCGCTCGCGACGAACCTCAGGACGATGGCCGGCCTCGCCGAGGAGATCTGCGGCGAGTGCGTGCCCCGCGAGTACGCGCCGCACCTCAAGCTCTGGATGGATCGCGTCCAGTCGCGCGCGACGGGATTGACGGTTGTCCCGTCGTAGGTCGGCGCTCGCCGGCGCCCTCGGCGTTTTCCTCCTGACTGCGTTCGTCGTCGGAAGCATCCGTCTCGCCGGGCCGCCGATCTACGACACCGACGGCTGGTACCACGTGAAGTACGCGGAGGTGGTCAGGCACGATGGGCTGTCGCGGAGCTTCCCCTGGTTCCAGGAATCGTTCCTGAAGGACCGGTTCGCCGACCTGAACATCCTGTACCACGCGCTGCTCATCCCGTTCACGCTCGGCGACCCGCTGCGGGGCGCGCAGGCGCTCTCGGTCCTCCTCGCGGCGGTGACGATGACGATCTTCTGGGGGACCGTCCGGTCGCTGCGCGTCCCGTGGCCCGCGCTGTGGGCGATCGGCCTCTTGGCTCTGGCGCCCGAGATGACCTACCGGATGACGTACACGCGCCCGGTCGTCCTCGCGATCGGGCTCGCCCTCGCCGGCACGGGCGCGATCCTGCGCGGGCAGGCGCGCCTCGCCGCCGCGCTGACGTTCGTCTACGCGCATTGGCACTGCTCGTTCCATCTGCTGCCGTGCGTCGCGCTGCTCCACGACGTCGTCGCGCCGGCGCCCGGCCGCTCCCGCTTTCGCACGACGCTGTGGACCGCCGGCGGCGCGCTCGCCGGGATCACGCTCAGTCCCTACTTCCCGAACGACTTCAGGATGTGGTGGGTCTCGAACGTCGAGGTGCTCCGCGCGTCGTGGGCGATGGGGGACACGTTACGGATCGGAACCGAGCTCTTGCCGCTGCCGCCGATGGAGCTGCTGCTGCGGAACTTCGGGGTCTTCGTCGTCTTCGCGGCGGCGCTGCTCGCGATCGGCTACCGCCGGCGCGTTCCGGAGGAGGCGCGCACGCTCCTGCCGGTCGCGGGCGGGTTCCTCGTCCTCGCGTTCCTGAGCCAGCGGTTCATCGAGATGGCGGCGCCGTTCACATTTCTCCTGGCCGCGGTCGCCGTCCGGGACGTGGTGGCGGACCATCCCATTGGGGACGAGAGGCAGCGCCGGGCGGTTCTCGTGGCCTCGCTCTTCATCGCCGCGATCCTCTGGCGCACCTGGGCCGCTGACCGCGCGGCGGCGGCCGACGAGGATCCGCCGCAGTATCTCGAGGCGTCGGCGTGGATCAAGGACCACGTGCCCCCCGGGGAGACGATCTTCCACCTCGGCTGGGACGAATTCCCCGAGCTCTTCTACGCCGACGGGACGCATCACTACCTCGTCGGCATGGACCCCACGTACATGTGGGTGACGAGCCGCGAGCGGACCCTCCTCTGGACGCAGATCGCGCGGGGCCAGGCCGAGGATCTCTACGGCGCGATCCGGAATACGTTCGGCTGCCGCTGGGTCTTCCTGCCGGCGCGCTACGTCACCTTCTCGCGCCGGATCGAGGGCGACCCGCGGTTCCACGTCGTCTGGGCCAACCTGTTCACCTCGGTCGTGCACCTCGAAGACCCGCCGGCGCGGTAGACTCTCGCTCCGCCCATGATCCGCTCCGCGACGCACTCGTCGTACCCGCGCATCGGCAACGCGCCGTGGGACCAGGAGCTGCGCCGCGTCGCGAGGGAGCGCGAGCGCGGACAGGCGGACGATGCGACGGTCCGGCTCGTCGAGGACGAGGTGGCGTCGATGGTCGTCGCCGAGCAGAGCCGGGCGTTCGTCGACGTCGTCACCGACGGGCAGGTGCGCTGGAGCGGACCGCTCTCCCACGTCGCCGGGAAGCTCCGGGGGGTCACGCTCTGCGGTCTGACGCGGTGGTTCGAGACCGGGCTCTACGATCGCCGGATCGTCGTCACGGGCGACGTCGCGCGGAACGGACCGATCCTCGTGCGCGACGCGCGGCAGGCGCTCGACGTCCGGCCCAAGGCGCTCAAGGCGGCGCTCCCGGGGCCGGTCACGCTCGCGCGCCTCAGCCGCGATCGGCACTACGGCGACGTCGCGTCGCTCGCGCACGCGTACGCGTCGGCGCTCGCCGACGAGGCGCGCGACCTGAGAGCGGCGGGGATCCTCCACTTCCAGCTCGAGGAGCCGATGCTCTGCCGGGTGGCGGACGATGCGGAGCTGGCGGCGGCGACCGCGGCGACCGTGTTCGATGCCTGCGGCGAGGGCGCGACGACGGTGCTGTCGACCTACTTCGGCGATCTCGGCGCGCTCTCGGATGCGCTCGCGGCGCTTCCGGGCACGCACCTCGGCCTCGACATGGTCCACGGCCAGGCGAACTGGCCGCTCCTGGCGCAGCTGCCGGAAGGACGGGGCGTCCATCTCGGCCTCTTCGACGCGCGCACCTCGCGGCTCGAGACGGCGAACGAGGTCGCCGAGCGCCTCGCGCCCTACCGCGAGATCCTGATGGCGCGGGACACGATGGTCGGGCCGCAGTGCGGCCTCGAGCTCATCCCGCGCGACGCGGCCTTCGACAAGCTTCTCCAGGCGCGCTACCTCAAGGAGCGACTCGAGAGGGAGTGGCGATGGCGCTCCTGACGTCGACGATCGGGTCGTTCCCGAAGCCGCCGGCGCTCCACGAGGCGCGCCGCCGCTTCCGCGACGGCGAGATCGACGCCGCGGCGCTTCGCGAGGTCGAGGACGAAGCCGTACGCCGCGCCGTCGATTTCCAGGAGGGCCTCTGCCTGAGCCTCCTCGTCGACGGCGAGATGGACCGCGCCGACCCGATCACCACGTTCGCCGAGGGGCTCTCCGGGATCGAGATCGACGGATGGGTGCGCGTCTACGGCGACCGCTACGTTCGCCGGCCGAGGATCGTCGGTCCCTTGGGTCGCGGCGTCGCCGCGACGGCCGACCGCTGGGCCTTCGCGCGCGACCTCACGCGCGGCGTGATGAAGGCGGTGATCCCCGGCCCGTACTCGCTCATGGACGCCGCGTTCGACGAGCACTACCCCTCGCGCCGCGAGGCATGCCTGGCGTTCGCCGCGATCGTGCGCGACGAGGCGCTCGCGCTCGTCGCCGCCGGCGCCCGTGAGATCCAGCTCGACGAGCCGTCGGCCGGGGCGCGCGCGGGCGAGGTCGCGCTCCTCCACGAGGCGCTCGAGAAGGTCACGGCACCGCTCCGCGGCCGCGCGCGCGTCTGGCTCTACCTCGGCTACGTCGACTTCGAGGCGGTCGGGAGGGATCTCGCGTCGCTCCCCGCGCAGGGCCTCCTCGTCGCAGGCGCGCACTGCGACTACGAAGGGCTCGAGGCGTTCACGCGTGCGCTGCCCTCCGATCGCGTCGCCGGCGTCGGCATCGTCGACGTCGTCGATTCCCGCGTCGAGACGGAGGACGAGATCCGCGGCCGTGTCGCGCGACTGAGCGAGCTCCTGCCGCCCGACCGTCTGTGGGCCGTCCCTGACGGCGGCCTGCGCGCATTGCGCGTCGACGTCGCCCGCGCGAAGCTCGCCGCGATGGCCGCCGCAGCTCGGGGACAGTAACCAAGTTTTTCTTACACAGAGGGAACAGCTTCCGAAACTTGCTGTTCAAAGTTTCGGAAGCTGTTCCCTCTGTGTAAGAAAAACTTGGTTACTGTCCCCGCAGCGCGGCACGCGCCGCATCCAGCAATGGCTGAGCCGAGAGCGGCGCGCCGACGGCGCCGCGCATCCATGCGTCGGGGGTCAGCCGGCCCTGGCGCGCGACGCGCTCGAACTCAGCGCCGAACTTCGGGACGCGAACCGTCTTCGCGACCTGGAACGCGATGATGTGGCCGAGCGGATAGTCGGGCAGGTACATCCCGTACGAGATCATGTGCGAGTAGACGGCGAGGAGGTCGACGTCCTTCACGCCGAAGAGCGGCGCGTAGTACCGGTTCCAGACGTCGCGCGCGATGCGCAGGGTCTCGACGCGCAGCTGCGCCGGCGTGACGTCGGGATGGGCGTACATGTAACGCCAGACGCCCATGTCGACGAGGGCGACGCCGCCGATCTCGTAGGCGCCCCAGAGGTCGTTCAGCGCCTCCTGCTTCGCGCGCTCCTCGTCCGAGCCGGCGAGGCCGAGCAGCTCGAGGTCGCGCCCCTGGAACACGAACGCGAGCGCCTCGGTGAAGGCGTTGTTCGGGACGCCGTTCAGGAACCAGTGGTCGATCTCGCCGAGCGAGAACGACTGCTCGACGTTGTGCCCGAGCTCGTGGATCGCGATGTTGTAGCCCTTGTAGAGCATGCCGCCCGACGGGATGCGCGTGCGCAGGTGGGCCTTGTCCTCGCGGCGGACGGCGCCCATCGCGTGGCCGGCGCCGCGGGACGGATCGACGACGATGCGCTCCGCGAGCCACGATGCCTTCTCCGCCGTGAAGCCGAGGCCGGTCAGGATCGACGGCAGCCCCGCCTGGAACGCCTCGACGCTCGGGTACTTGGCCTTCGTGATCGCGTCGAGCTCGGCTTCGCTCTTCCCGGCGCGGGGCGAGAAGCCGGCATACCAGATGTCGAACGGCTCGAGCGGCCGCCCGAGGCGCTTCACGATCAGCGCGGCCAGGTCCTTGACCTCGGCCGACGACAGCACCGAGACGAGGAGCTGCTCGACCTGCGTCTCTGGGATCTGACGGTCGAGCTCGAATTTCCGGTCGATGTAGGTCGGTGCCGTGGGGCAGTACGGGTCGGCCAGGCGCACCGCCTGGAAGGTGTCGAGCAGCTTGCGGTAGCGCGTGTCCGGCTCGCGGTCGGCGTCGGCGGCGGGGGACCACGGATTCCACGTGCGATCGCCGCGGTCGATGACGTCCTTGGGGATCTCCTGCCGCACGATGCGCGTCATGACCTCGTAGATCGCGCGCTGTTTCGCGAGCCCCGCGGCGCCCTCGGCGTAGTGCGACTTCAGCTCGTCGCGGAGCCCCCAGTGCGTGATCACCGAGAGCCCGTCGGGGAATCCGAGGGGCTTGCCGCTCCGGTCGACGAGCTTGTCGAGCCGGATGTTGTAGCCGGCGATGTACTGCTCGGCGGCGGTGAACGCCTTCGTCGCCTCCTGCTGGATCTCGGCCGGAACGCGAACGGCGAAGCGGTCCATCATCCGCGAGCGCGCCCAGGTGTCGCGCGACCACGACCCGCCCGATGTCAGACGCTCGGCGAGCGTGTGCACCGGGAAGTTCAGGAGCGCGACGAACGCGACCTTCGTCTTGAAGAGATCGTCGTCGACGTGGGCGGCGAGATCAAGATCGCCGAGCTTGAGGTCGAGCGGGGAGACCGGCCCCGTGTCGAGGTCCTGCGGGCTCACGAGCATCCGGCGGATCTCGTGGATGCGGCCGTCGATCTGCTCGAGCACCGTCTCGAGTCGCGCGAAGATCGCGTCGCGTGCGGCGTCGTCGGCCGCGAAGTTCAGGGCGCAGAACGCCGTGAACGCGGCGTCGTCGCCGTCGTCGGCGAACCACCGCTGAGCCGCCTGCGCCACGCCCTGCCGCGCGCGGGCGTCGCTTCCCGGATGGGCGGCGACGATCTTCGCGACCGTCGCATCGACGGTCGCCGGCGCGATCGACGGCTTCGGCGGGGCGGCGAGGACGAGGGTGGGCATCAGCACGCCCGTCGCGAGCGCGAGAAGAGTTCGGACCATGGGAGCCTCACGGGTGGAGTCAGCGGCTGCCGGCGAGCGCGAGGAGGCGGCGGAGCGCGCCTTCGACGAGCGTGTCGGCTTCCTTCTGGGTGGCGGCGAACGACTGGAGGGTCACGCGGATCGGGTCGCGGCGGCGGCCGGCGGGCGGATGCGACTTGATCCACACGCCGGGAAACTCCTCGACGAGACGGTCGAGGACCGGCCGCATCGCGGATTCGTCCGACGTCGGCGCCTCGAGCTCGCGCTCGGCCGACGCGCGCAGCGGGAAGAGGTCACGCAGGCGCTCCGCGGCGCCCTCGAAGACGGCGCGCGTCTCCTCGGGCCGCCCGGGAAGCGCCACGACGGCCGCACCCCCGGTGAGGCGCAGGAGCATCCCGGGCGCGACGCCGGCGGCGTTGGGCAGCGCCTCCGCGCCCACCGGCAGCATGCACATCTTCTCGCGCGGGCGGTCGAGCCCCGTGTTCCCGATGACCCGCGCCTCCTTGAGGGCCCGGTACGCCTCTTCGACCATGTCGCGCGCCGGCGCGCTCAGCGTCAGCGGGAGGTTGAGCGCCTCGGCGACACCGGCGAGGGTGCGGTCGTCGAGCGCCGGCCCGAGGCCTCCCGTCGTCACGATCAGGTGGACGCCGCGGTGCCGCGCCTCGCTCACGGCGTTCGTGATCGAGCGCTCGAGGTCGTCGACGATCGTGACGCGGTGGACGAGGGCGCCGCGTCGCGTCAGCTCGCCGGCGATCCAGCCCGCGTTCCCGTCCCGGACCTGGCCGCGGAGCAGCTCACGCCCCACCACGACGATCTCGGCGTGAAGCGGTCCCTGGCGGTCGACGACGACCTTGGGCGCCGGCGCGGGCGACGGGCGCCGCCTGGCGCCGGGCGCGGGACGGCTGGAGCGGTACGAGGGCTTGGACGGCTTCACGGCTTCTCCGGCCGAGGAAGATAGCAGAGGGTCAGGCGTCGGGGAGCGCGGCGCCGCGGAGCGTGGCGACGCGCCGGATGACGCGCTCGATCTCGGCGTTGGGCGTCGACGCGCCCGCCGTCACGCCGATCGTCCGGCGCCCCGGCGCGAGCCAGCCCGGCGCAACCGCTTCCGCCTTGCGGTGGAGCGGCTGGTGCCGCAAGGCATCGAGCCCCTCGAGGCACGACGCGTCCTGGATGTGGAACGTCGGCAGGCCGTGCTCGATGCCGATCTCGAGGAGGTGCGTCGTGTTCGACGAGTTGTACCCGCCGATCACGAGGAGGAGGTCGAGCGGCGTGCCGGAGACAAGGGCGCGAAGCGCGTCTTGCCGCTCCTGCGTCGCCGAGCAGATCGTGTCGAAGGCGCGAAAGCGCAGCTTCGCCTCGTCCTCGCCGTGGCGCGTGGCGACCGCCCGCCGCACCCGCGCGGCGACGGCGAGCGACTCGCTCGACAACATCGTCGTCTGGTTGGCGCAGCCGAGCCGCTCGAGGTGGACTGCGGGATCGAACCCGGGCGAGACCGCGTGGCGGAACCGCTCGAGGAACGCGGCGGAGTCGCCGCCGTGCTCGATCATCCGCGCGACGACCTCCGCCTCGTCCATGTCGCGGACGATGACGTACCTGCCGGCGCGTGACGCGGTCGCGCGCGTCTCCTCGTGGCTCCACGTCCCGTGGATCAGCGACGTGTAACCGTCCTTGGCGTAGCGCTCGACGTTCTTCCAGACGTTGAGCACCGACCCGCACGTCGTGTCGACGACGACGCAGCCCGCGCGGCGGAGGCGCTCCATCGTCGGCACCGTGACGCCGAAGGCGGGGAGAAGGACGACGTCCTCGGCGCCCAGCTCATCCACCGTCTTGTCATCGAGGAAGCGGATGCCCATCTCCGTCAGGCGACCATTGACGCGAGGGTTGTGGATGATCTCGCCGGTGATGTGGATCGTCCGGTCGGGAAACTTCTCGCGCGTCTCGTAAGCGTACTCGACGGCACGGTCGACGCCGTAGCAGAAGCCGAACTCCTGCGCGAGATGGAACGTGAGATCGCCCGCTTCGAGTTTGAACCCCTCAGTGCGCATCCGGTCGACGAGCGGGCTCGCGTAGTCGCGGACGACCTGGCCGCCGATGACCTGCTTGAGGCCGAAGCCGCGGTTGGTGTAGCGGGGCTCGCCCATGCGGGAAGTCTACAGTCGACAGTCAACAGTCGACAGTCAGCTACTTCAGGACGGGGATGCGGAGCTCCTGGCCGGGGTGAATCGGCGAGTGCGTGCCCAGGCCGTTCGCATCGACGAGGCGCGCGAGCGAGACGCCGTAGTTCGTGGCGATGCGGAAGAGCGTCTCGCCCTTCTTGACGATGTGGACGGCGAACTCGGCGCCGGCCGACGCCGGTGGAGACGGGGGAAGGACGACCGTCTTCTGTGGGTGCTTCGGTTTCGTGTTCAACGCTTCGAGCGTCCCCGCGGGGAGCCAGACCTGCGTGCCGGCGGGGAGCGGCGCGTGCCCGCTCCGTGCCTTCGTCGTCCACGCGGGGTTCATCGCCTGGAGCTTCGCGCCGGGCACGCCGTAACGCGCGGTGAGCGAGGACGCCGGCGCGGAATCTTTGAGCGTGACGACGTCGCCCTCGAGCGCCGGCTCCGGCGTGATCCCCTCGGGGAAGTACTTCGCGGGATCCGCGGCGATCTCGCGCGCGGCGAGGAACTCCTTGTAGAAGTTCTTCGAGGCGAACCCGAAGGCGCGGCCGTCGTACTCGGCGAGGATGCGGACGAAGTCGGTGCCGAAGCGATCGCGCGCAGCCTTCATCCCCTCGACCCCGTGGTTGTACGAGGTGATCGCGAGCGGCCAGCTCCCGAGCTCGGCGTACGCGGCGCCGAGGTAGCGTGCGGCGCCGCGCGAGGCCGCCACCGGGTCGAGCCGCTCGTCGATTCCGGAGGTGACCAGCATGAACTTCTTCGCCGCGGCGCGCGTGAACTGCCAGACGCCGACGGCGCCGGCGGAGGAGCGCGCCTCGACCTGGAACGACGACTCGACGTGGGGGAGATCGGCCAGCCCTTCGGGGAGGCCGAGCTCGCGGAACGACTTCACGAACGCTTCGCGGTAGCGGCCGCTGATCTCGATGCCGCGTCGGAACCGCTCGCGCAGGCCCCGCTGCGAGCGGACGCGGTCGGAGGCGCCGGCGATGCCGTTGTTGCCGGCGATCTCGGTGATCTTGAGCGCGAGCGCCTTCTCGTCGTCGTCGAGCGCGTCGCCGGCCGCGAGCTTCTTCTCGATCGTGGCGAGCCGGGCGGACATCGCCTCCTTGCGGGACTTCACGAAGGCGCGCTGCTCGTCGGTGTAGACGTCGCCGGCGGGCGGCGGCAGCTCGAAGACCTCGTAGACGATCGACGGATGCTCGGTGTCGTGGAGGACGACCTGGGAGAGCGTCCACTGCGACCAGACGTTCTTCCAGAAGTCGACCCCCTCGCGCAGCTCCGGAGGGCACGGGAACGGATCGGCCTCTTGCGCGCGCGCCGTTCCGGCCGATGCGGTGAAAAACACCGCGGCCAGCGCGAGCGAGAACAGCGAGCGGCGCGACACCTGGAGCCTCCGGGCGTGGGCGTTCCGACGACAGACAATATAAGAAGGTTTCCGCGCCCCATCAAACGGAAATGCGGGCTCGGCACCGCAACCGGCCGCCTGCTATCGTGCTGCCGCCTCGAAAGAGGCGACAAGGGCGACACTGGGGATGATCCACGCAGGGGCCGGGCTCTCGAGACAAGGCGATACGGAGACCGCCGCCACCGAGGCGGCGTCGCGTGCCGCCGCCGCGTTACCCGAAGGTCACGCCGATTTCGCGATCGTCTTCGCCACCGTCGAGCACACGCAGGAAATCCCGGAGCTGGTGCAGGCGGTCGGTGCCACCGTCGGGACGCCCTACGTCGTCGGCTGCTCGGCCTCGGGTGTCCTCGCCGGCGGCGAAGAGCTCGAGGAGGGCCCCGCGGTCGGCGTCCTCGCCGTGCGATCCGACGCGATGCGCGGGACGCCCTTCCTGTTCGGCGATACCGGCGATCACGGGCTGACCGCGGGGATCCACCTCGGCCAGCGTCTGTCGGCCTCGCGCGATTCGGGCGATGTCGTCCTCGTGTGGCCCGACCCTTACATCGTCCGCCCCGACCGCCTGTTGCAAGGGCTCGACGTGACGCTCGGGCAGGTTCCGGTGGCCGGAGGCGCGGCTTCGTCGCCGGCGCCTTCGGGCGGCACCTTCCAGTTCAGCGGCGGTGAGGTCGCCACCGGCGCCGTGTCGGGGATCCGTCTCGGCGGCGACTTCCGCTACCACGTCGCGCTCACGCAGGGCTGCCGGCCGCTCGGCACGCCGAGGCGCGTGACCGGGGCGCACGACAACCTGCTCCTCGAGGTCGACGGCATGCCGGCGCTCGAGGCGCTCCGCGCCGCCGCCGGAGACCCGAAGTTCGACGATCCGATGGAGATCATGAGCGCGCTCACCGTCGCGCTCCTGCCGGAGCCCGGCGAATCGGTCCTGCGAGCCGGCGAGTACCTCGTCCGGAACATCGTCGCCGTCGATCCGGACACCGGCGTCGTCGCGATCGCCGCCGAGGTCGACGAGGGGCAGTCGATCCTCTTCGCGCGGCGCGAGCCCCGGGCCGCACGGGAAGACGTCGAATCGATGGCCGCCCGCGCGGCGGCCGCGGCGCCGCCCGGCGGATATCGCTTCGGCCTCTACTTCGATTGCCTGGCGCGGGGCCGCTCGCTCTACGGCCGCGACGGAGTCGATTCAGCGGCGCTGGCGCGGCATCTTCCGGGCGTGCCGGTCCTTGGGTTTTTCTGCAACGCCGAGATCGCGCCGCTGCGCGGGGCGAACCACCTCTTCACGTACACCGGAGTGCTCGTCCTCTTCTCGGAGTGACGGCGCCGCCCCGGTCCTGAGCTTCGTCACGAGGCGGCGGATGTCCGCCGGGAGCGGCGACTCGAACGTGAGGCGCTTGCGTCCGCGCGGCGCGTCGAACGCGAGCTTGCGGGCGTGGAGAGCCGCGCGCCCGATCAAGGGAGAGGGCCGCCCGTAAGCGACGTCGCCGACGATCGGATGCCCCGTCGCGGCGAGCTGGACGCGGATCTGGTTCCGCCGGCCGGTCTCGAGGGTAACCTCGAGGAGGTCGGCGTGGGGCATCCGCTCGACGACGCGATAGCGGAGGGACGCGGCGCGCGCGCCGGCAACCCCCGCCGCGACGTGGACCTTGAGGCTCTTCGGGTGCTCGGCCAGCTGGTGGGAGAGGCGCCCGGATTGCGGCTCGACGTGGCCCTCGGCGACGGCGGTGTAGACGCGCTGCGGCGTGCGCTCGAGGAACTGGCGCTTCAATTCTTGAGCCGCCGGGTGGTGCCGCGCGAAGACGACGAGGCCGGAGGTGAACCGGTCGATCCGGTGCACGACGTGGAGCGACGGCTTCTTGTGCCCGCGCTTCTTGTACGCGGCGAGGAGCATCTCCTCGAGCGAGTCGTCGCCGGGCGCGGTCGTCGGCACGGTGAGGACGCCGGCGTCCTTGTCGACGACGAGGACGTCGTCGTCCTCGTGGACGATGCGCCAGCCGTCGCCGCCGCGAGGGCCCTTCGCGGCCGCGGCGTACTTCCGGTCCTGCTCGCGGACGACCTCGACCGTGTCGCCCGCCTTGACCCGCACGTCGGGCTTCGCGACCGGGCGGCCGTTCCGCGTCACGCATCCCGCGGCGATCAGCCCCTTCGCCTCCGCGTTCGAAGCGGGGAGGCGCTCGTGGACGAGCCGCTGGACGGTGTGGCCTTCGTCGCCGGCCTCGGCGGTCAGACGCGTCATGTCACGACTCCATCGAGCGAGGACCGCGAGCCGAGCAGCACGAGGCGGTCGCCTTCGCGAAAGGCGTGCTCGGCTGGGACCGGGGTGATCTCGCGCACCTCCTCCATCTCGTCGCGGCGGACGGCGAGCACGAAGAGGCCGCGCGTGCGGAAGGGATCGGCTTCCTGGAGGGTGCGCCCGATCCACCCCTCGGGGACCGGGTGCTCCTGGATCGTGAGGTCCTCGGAGCGGCGCGCGCCGAACTCGCGCGGCACCGTGGCGCCGAGGTACTCGGCGAGCACCATCCTCCGGCGGAGCACTTCGCGGTCGAGCGCCGAGACGACGTCCCGACGCGCGACCGACCCGATGAGGTGGTCGGGGTCGTGGAGGGCGACGACGGGGAGCTGCGCCAGCTCGAGCTGGCTGAAGCGCCGCATGACCTCGTCCAGAGGGGTGCGCGGGTTCACGCGCGGCACGTCGCGCACGAGATCGGCGGCGGTGAGGCTGTCCTTCCGCCGGGGCGAGCCGGCGATCTGGAAGGCGTCGCGGAGGTCGATCGCGCCGACGAGGTGCCCGTCGCGGAGGACGTAGACGGCCGTGCCGCGGCTCGCGGCGAAGAGGTCGAGGACCTGCGCGACGGGGGCCTCCGCCTGGACCGACAGCGGATCCGCCCGCACCAGGTCCTCGGCCCGGAGCGACGCGAGCGCCATCTGCTCGAACGCGAGATCGAAGTCGACGCCGCGGCGGCGGAGCGACGCGGTGTAGATCGAGTCGCGCCGCAGGCTCCGGGCGACCCACGTCGCGGTGACGGTGACGACGGCGAGCGGCATGACCGCACCGTAGTTCTGGCACATCTCGAAGACGATGATGAGCGCGGTGATCGGCGCGAACGTCGTCGAGGCGATCGCGGCGGTCATCCCGGCGAGCACGAAGAAGACCGGTGTCACGTGGAGCGCCGGGAGGACCTTCTCGGCGCCGAAGCCGAAGAGGGCGCCGCCGGCGGCGCCGACGAGGAGCGCCGGCGTGAAGACGCCGCCCGAGCCCCCCGAGCCGATCGACGACGACGTCGCGAGGATCTTCGCGATGAGGAGGGGGAGGAGCACGCTGGGGATGAGCGCGCCGGCGAGGACCTCGCGGACGCCGTCGTAGCCGTTCCCCCAGACCTCGGGGATCCACCACGCGAGAAGGCCGACGCCGAGGCCGCCGAGCCCGGCGCGCGCCTCGATCGGCAGCTTCACGTTCTTGAAGCCGCGCTCGAAGGTGTCGAGCCCAGCCCTCAAGACGACGCCGGTCCAGGCGACGAGCGCGCCCAGGAGCGCGAAGAGGGGGAGCGAGAGGAGCGCGGGCGGCGGCTCCAAGGGCACGGGATAGAGCGGAGCGGAGCCGAAGGCGCCCCACGAGACCATCGTCGACGTCACCGACGCGAGGACGACCGGTCCGAAGATCTCGAGCGCGAAGTTCCCGTGGACGACCTCCATGACGAACATCGCGGCGCCGATCGGGGCGTTGTACGCCGCCGCCATGCCGGCGGCGGCCCCGCAGCCGATGAGGACGCGGCGCCTCTCGAGCGGCACGCGGAGGGCTGTCGCGAGCCGCGAGGCGGCGGCGGAGGCGAGCTGGACGATCGGCCCCTCGCGGCCGACCGATCCGCCGAGCGCGTTGAGCGCCGTCGACGCGAGCGACTTCTTCGCGGTCGCCGGGAGGTCGAGCAGGGCCGACCCGCGCAGCGACACCGCCTCCATGATCTCCGACGTGCCTTCGCCCGACCGGCCCGGCGCGAGCAGGCGGATGAGGAGGCCGAAGAGGATGCCTCCGGCCATCGGGACGACGATGATCATCGGGAAGCCGAGGGTGCGTGCGACCCGGAGCGGCTCGTCGGCGTTGTGGAGGACGAGCCACTGGATCGCCATCCCGACGTAACGGACGGCGACCGCCGCGACGGCACCCAGGACGCCGACACCGAGCGTGAGCCCGACCGCGTAGGCCCGATCGTCCTGGTTGAACCGGCGCCGCAGCTTCCGCCGCAGCCAGGCGATCCCGCGAAAGACGTTCAGCCGGAGCGGCGCCACGTGGATCTACACCGACGGGACTTCGGAATCCTTCGCCCCATACAGGGTGTGGAGCTCGTGCTTCAAGTACTCGAACGCCTCTTCGGGCTTGTCCGCGATGTGGAAGAGCGCGAGGTCGCCCGCCGAGATCGTGCCCCACTTGATGAGCGCGTCGAGCTTGAGCACGTCGCTCCAGAACTCGCGGCCGTAGAGGATGATCGGCATGTGCTTGCTGCTCTTCTGCGTCTGCACGAGCGTCAGGAGCTCGAACAGCTCGTCCATCGTGCCGAACCCGCCGGGGAAGACGACGAGCGCCTTGGCGAGGTAGACGAACCAGAACTTGCGCATGAAGAAGTAGTGGAACTCGAACTGCATCTCGCGGGTGATGTAGTCGTTCGTCGAGGCCTCGAAGGGGAGCGAGATGCCCAGGCCGATCGAGATGCCGTGGGCCTCCGACGCGCCGCGATTCGCGGCCTCCATGATGCCGGGGCCGCCGCCCGAGCAGACGAGGAACCGCCGGCTCGACTTCGACTGCGATTTCGACCACTCGGTCATCATCCGCGCGAGCGCGCGGGCGTCTTCGTAGTAGCGCGCGAGCCGTACGACGCTCTCGGCGCGCTCGACGATCCCCGCGTCGCCCTGCGCCTTCGCCTCGGCGAGCGCCTTCTCGGCCTGCTCCATCGGGAGCGCGCGCGCCGACCCGAAGAAGACGACCGTGTCCTGGACGTGGTAGCGCGCGAAGCGCGACTGCGGCTCGATGTACTCGCTCAGGATCCGCAGCGCGCGCGCGTCGCGGCTCATGAGGAACTCTTCGTTCTTGTAGGCTTTCTCCATGGCCCCGCATCATGGCAGAGCGCGCCGTGGAACACCAGCGATCGCGCGTGTCAGGGCGAGCGCTTGACGGGCCACGGCTGGAGGAGCGCCAGGAGCGCGTCCAGGTCGACCGGTTTCACCGAGTGGCCGTCGAATCCGGCGGCGCGGGACCGGCGGCGGTCGCGCTCCTGCCCGTACCCCGACAGCGCGATGATGCGCGCGTCGACGAGCCCGCCGAGGCGCGCCTGCCGGCACACCTCGTAGCCGTCGAGGCCGGGCAGGCCGATGTCGAGGAAGACGGTCTCCGGCCGCTCCGAGAGCGCGCGCGCGAGGCCGCTCTCCCCGTCGTGCGCCACGCTGACGTCGTGGCCGACGCTCCGGAGGAGCATCGCGAGGCTCTCGGCGGCGTCGCGATTGTCGTCGACGACGAGGATCCGCTGCGCGGGATGCGACTCCGGCTCGGCGCGCGCGGCCTCAGCCGGCGCGGCCGCGGCGGGGAGGCAGGGGAGGCGCACGGTGAACTCGGCCCCGAGCCCGGCGCCGTCGCTCCTCGCCTCGACGGTGCCGCCGTGCAGCTCCGCCAGCTTCTTCACGAGCGAGAGCCCGATCCCGAGCCCGCCCTCGACGCGGCGGCCCGGTTCGGAGCCCTGGAAGAACAGCTCGAACACGCTCCCGATCTGGTCGGCGGAGATACCGACCCCGTGGTCCCGGATCGTGAGGACGGCGTCATCGCCCTCGCGGCGGGCCTCGAGGTCGATCCGGCCGCCCTCCTCCTGGTACTTCGCCGCGTTGTTGAGGAGGTTGGCCACGATCTGCGTCAGCCGCGCGGGATCGCCGCAGACGACCACCGGCTCGTCGGGAAGGCGCACGTCGAGACGATGGCGCTGCTTCTCGATCATCGGCCGCGTGCTCTCGATCGCGTTCGCCACGATCGCCTCGAGCGCGACCGGCTCGGCGCGGAGCGTGATCGCGCCGCGCGTGATGCGGGAAACGTCGAGGAGGTCGTCGACGAGGCGGGTGAGCTGGCCGGCCTGGCGCTCGATCATCTCGCGGCATCGCGAGAGGTCGGGGTCGGCCCCGGCCTTCAGGCGCATGAGGCTGGCGGCGTTGATGATCGGCGCCAAGGGATTACGGAGCTCGTGCCCGAGGAGGGCGAGGAACTCGTCCTTGCGCCGGTCGTTCTCGCGGAGCCGCTCCGTCAGCTCGCGCTCGCGCGCGATCGCCCGCTCGAGCTCGACGGTGCGCTCGTGGACGCGCGCCTCGAGATCGGCGTTCAGGCGCTCGAACTCGCGCGTCTTGCGGTAGAGCTCGGCGAAGACGCGCACCTTGGCGCGGAGCAGCTCGGGGATGACGGGAACCGAGACGTAGTCGACGGCTCCGGACTGGTACCCGCGCAGGCGGTCGAGATCGGTGAGATGGACGCCGGAGACGAAGATGATCGCCGTCTTCTGGAAGCGCGGGTGCTGCCGGATGATCTCCGCCAGCTCGAAGCCGTCGAGGTCCGGCATGCTGACGTCCATCAGGATGACCATGATGTCGTTCTTGAGGAGGTGCTCGAGCGCCTCGCGACCGGAGCCCGCCTTGATGAGACGCTCGCCCAGCTCGTCGAGCATCGCCTCGTAGGCGAGGAGCTTTCCGGGCTGGTCGTCGACCAGCAGGATGTTGACCCTGTCGTCCACGGCGTGCATCAGCGGTGGAGCCACATCCTGAGTGCCGACAAGAGCTGCTCCGTGTTGACCGGCTTCGCGAGGTAGTCCGACGCGCCGGCGTCGAGGCACTTTTCACGGTCGCCCTTCATCGCCTTCGCCGTCAGCGCGATGATCGGCAGGCGCCGGAGCGACGGCTCCTGCCGGATGGCGGTCATCGTCTGGTACCCGTCCATCTCCGGCATCATGATGTCCATGAGGACGATGGCGACGTCGTTCTTGTCGTTCAAGGTCGCGATCGCCTCGTGGCCGGTGCCCGCGGTGAGCACCTGCATCCCGCGTCGCTCGAGCACGCTCGAGAGGGCGAAGATGTTCCGCATGTCGTCGTCGACGACGAGGACGGTCTTCCCGAGGAGGTCCTCGTCCGAGCGATGGAGCCGGTCGAGCATCTTCTGCTTCTCCGGCGGGAGGTCGGCCAGCACGCGGTGCAGGAAGAGCGCCGTCTCGTCGAGGAGGCGCTCGGGAGATTCGACCCCCTTGACGACGACGCTGCGCGCCAGCGTGTGGAGGCGCGCGTCTTCCTCCGGCGTCAGCTCCTTTCCGGTGAAGACGACGATCGGGAGATCGGAGATCGTCTCGTCGTCCCTGACCTGCTCGAGCACCTCGAACCCCGACATGTCGGGGAGCCGGAGGTCGAGGACGACGCAGTCGTACGATCCCTCGCGCATGCGATCGAGCCCTTCGGCCCCGGAGCCGACCGTGTCGATGTCGACGTCGTCGTGGCCCAGGAGCTCCGCGATCGAGACCTGCTCCGCCTGATTGTCCTCGATGACGAGCAGGCGGCGCGTGCGCGGGGCCGCGTAGTCCTTGATGCGGAGGAACGCCGACTCGAGCCCTTCCGCGGAGGCCGGCTTCGGCACGAAGCTGAACGCTCCGCGGGCGAGGCCGTGCTGCCGGTCCTCGTCGAGCGTGACGATCTGCACCGGGATGTGGCGGAGCCCCGGCTCCTGCTTGATCTGGCTCAGGACGGTCCAGCCGAGCATGTCGGGGAGGAACACGTCGAGCGAGATCGCCGTCGGGCGGAATTCACGCGCGAGGGCGAGCGCGTCGCCGCCACGGAGGGCGACCAGGACCTTGAACCCGGCCGCGTGTGCCTGGTCCATCAGGATGCGGACGTAGGCCGGGTCGTCCTCGACGATGAGGAGCACGGCATCGCCGGGGGCGATGTCGAGGCGATCGTCCGGGATCTTCTCGACCGGACGCTCCCACACGCCGACCGCGGGGATCGACCGGCGCGCCCCCGACGACTCGACGGCTTCGGCACCGGTGACGCCGACGTACACCTGGGGGAGGTAGAGCGTGAACGTGCTGCCGAGCCCGGGTGTGCTGCGGAGCTGGATCTCCCCGCCGAGGAGCGTCGCCAGCTCGCGGCTGATCGCGAGACCGAGACCCGTTCCGCCGTACTTGCGGCTCGTGCCGGCGTCGGCCTGCTGGAACGCCTCGAAGATGATCCGCTGCTTCTCCGCAGGGATGCCGATGCCGCTGTCCCGCACCTCGAACGCGAGCACGGTGGGGACACGCGTCAGGATCGGATGGTCCGTGCTCCAGCCCGAGCCGGCCGGCGCGACGCGCATGCGGACGCCGCCCTGCTCCGTGAACTTGAACGCGTTCGAGAGAAGGTTCTTCAGTACCTGCTGGAGCCGCTTGCTGTCCGTGACCATGACCGGCGCGACCGCCGCATCGATGTCGACGTCCAGGGTCAGGCGCTTGCCCTCGGCCTCGTGCCGGAACGGACGCGCGACGCCGTCGACGACGTTCGAGACCACGACCTCCTCGGCGACGACGGTCACGGTTCCCGACTCGATCTTCGAGAGGTCGAGGATGTCGGTGATGAGGTTCAGGAGGTCGGTGCCGGCGCCGTGGATCGTCCGCGAGAACTCGACCTGCTTGGCCGAGAGATTCCCTTCGATGTTCTCGGAGAGCTGCTGGCCGAGGATGAGGATGCTGTTGAGCGGCGTGCGCAGCTCGTGCGACATGTTCGCCAGGAACTCGGACTTGTACTTCGACGTGAGCGCGAGCTCGGTCGCCTTCTCCTCGAGCGCGCGCCGCGCCTGCTCGATCTCCTGGTTCTTCCGCTCGACCTCGGCGTTCTGCTCGGCGAGCTGCTGCGCCTTCTGGGCGAGCTGGTCGTTCGTCTGCTGCAGCTCGCGCTGCTGGGCCTGCAGCTCGCCGGCGAGCTGCTGCGACTGGACGAGGAGGCCCTCGGTCTGCATCGTCGCCTCGATGCTGTTGAGGACGATCCCGATCGACGCCGCGAGCTGGTCGAGGAACGCGAGCTGAGACGACGTGAAGGTCGACAGCGACGCCAGCTCGATGACCGCCTTGACGTCGTCCTTGAAGAGGATCGGCAGCACGATGACGTTGCGCGGGACCGACTGGAAGAGGCCGGACGCGATCGGCACCGTGCCCTCGGGCAGGTCGGTGATGATCATGCGGCGCTTCTCGAGCGCGCACTGGCCGATGAGCCCCTCGCCGAGCTTGATCGACTGCGGGTGGCCGTCCTTGCCGTGGTCGGCGAAGCCGGCGAGGAGCCGGAGCTCCGGCGTGTCGCCCCCCTCGAACCGGTAGAGGACCCCCTGGTGCGCGTTGACGAGGACGGTCAGCTCGGAGAGGAGCATGCGGCCGACGGCGCCGAGGTCGCGCTGGCCCTGGAGCATCCCCGTGAACCGCGCGAGGTTGGTCTTGAGCCAGTCCTGCTCGGTGTTGCGCTCCGTCGTGAGACGGAGGTTGTCGATCATCGTGTTGATGTTGTCCTTGAGCTCGGCGACCTCGCCGCGCGCCTCGACCTGGATCGAGCGCGTGAGGTCGCCCTGCGTCACTGCCGTCGCGACCTCGGCGATGGCGCGCACCTGCGTCGTGAGGTTGGCGGCGAGCAGGTTGACGTTGCCGGTGAGGTCCTTCCACGTGCCGGCGGCGCCCGGGACGTTCGCCTGGCCGCCGAGGCGCCCGTCGACGCCGACCTCGCGCGCGACCGTCGTGACCTGCTCGGCGAACGTGGCGAGGGTGCCGGTCATGTTGTTGATCGTCTCGGCGAGCGCCGCGACCTCGCCCTTCGCGTTGACGGTGAGCTTCGGCTTGAGATCGCCCATGGCGACCGCGGTGACGACCTTGACGATCCCGCGCACCTGCTCGGTGAGGTTCGCGGCCATGACGTTGACGTTGTCGGTGAGGTCCTTCCACGTGCCGGCGACGCCGGGGACGACCGCCTGGCCGCCGAGCGCGCCCTCGGTGCCCACCTCGCGCGCGACGCGCGTCACCTCGGCGGCGAACGCGTTGAGCTGATCGACCATCGTGTTGATCGTGACCTTCAGCTCGAGGATCTCGCCCTTGACGTCGACGGTGATCTTGCGCGAGAGGTCGCCGCGCGCGACGGCGGTCGTCACCTCGGCGATGTTCCGGACCTGCGTCGTCAGGTTGGCGGCGAGCAGGTTGACGTTGTCGGTGAGGTCCTTCCAGGTGCCGCCGACGCCGGGGACGACCGCCTGGCCGCCGAGCTTGCCTTCCGTTCCGACCTCGCGGGCGACGCGCGTGACCTCGGCCGCGAACGAGCGGAGCTGCTCGACCATCGTGTTGAGCGTCTCCTTCAGGTTCAGGAGCTCGCCGCGGACGTCGACGGTGATCTTCTTCGAGAGGTCGCCGCCGGCGATCGCGGTCGCGACCTCGGCGATGTTGCGGACCTGCGCGGTCAGGTTGCCGGCCATGAAGTTGACGCTGTCGGTGAGGTCCTTCCACGTGCCGGCGACGCCCTGGACTACCGCCTGGCCGCCCAGCTTGCCGTCGGTGCCGACCTCGCGCGCGACGCGCGTGACCTCGCCGGCGAACGCGTTGAGCTGGTCGACCATCGTGTTGATCGTGTCCTTGAGCTCGAGGATCTCTCCCTTGACGTCGACCGTGATCTTGCGCGAGAGGTCGCCGCGCGCGACGGCGGTCGTCACCTCCGCGATGTTGCGCACCTGGGCCGTGAGGTTCGACGCCATGAAGTTGACGTTGTCGGTGAGCCCCTTCCACGTGCCGGCGACGCCGGGCACCTGGGCCTGGCCGCCGAGCTTGCCTTCCGTCCCGACCTCGCGGGCGACGCGCGTGACCTCCGACGCGAACGCGTTGAGCTGGACGACCATCGTGTTGAGCGTGTCCTTCAGCTCGAGGATCTCGCCGGAGACGTCGACGGTGATCTTCTTCGAGAGGTCGCCGTTCGCGATCGCGGTCGCGACCTCGGCGATGTTGCGCACCTGGGCCGTCAGGTTCGACGCCATGAAATTGACGCTGTCCGTGAGGTCCTTCCACGTCCCGCCGACTCCCGGCACGAGCGCCTGGCCGCCGAGGCGCCCGTCGGTGCCGACCTCGCGGGCGACGCGCGTGACCTCCGATGCGAAGGCGTTCAACTGATCGACCATCGTGTTGAGCGTGTCCTTGAGCGCGAGGATCTCGCCCTTGGTGTCGACCGTGATCTTGCGGGAGAGGTCGCCGCGCGCGACGGCGGTCGCGACCTCGGCGATGTTGCGCACCTGCGCCGTCAGGTTCGACGCCATCGAGTTGACGCCGTCCGTCAGGTCCTTCCACGTGCCGGCGACGCCGAGCACCTGGGCCTGGCCGCCGAGCTTCCCTTCCGTCCCGACCTCGCGCGCGACGCGGGTGACCTCGGCGGCGAAGGCGTTCAGCTGATCGACCATCGTGTTGATCGTCACCTTGAGCTCGAGGACCTCGCCGCGCACGTCGACGGTGATCTTTCTCGAGAGATCGCCGCGCGCGACGGCGGTCGTCACCTCGGCGATGTTGCGGACCTGGGTCGTGAGGTTCGCCGCGAGCAGGTTGACGTTGTCGGTGAGGTCCTTCCACGTGCCGGCGATCCCCGGAACGACCGCCTGGCCGCCGAGCCGCCCTTCGGTGCCGACCTCGCGCGCCACGCGCGTCACCTCGGACGCGAACGCGTTCAGCTGATCGACCATCGTGTTGAGCGTCTCCTTGAGCTGGAGGATCTCTCCGGAGACGCTGACCGTGATCTTCTTCGAGAGGTCGCCGCGGGCGATCGCGGTCGCGACCTCGGCGATGTTGCGGACCTGGGCGGTCAGGTTCGACGCCATGAAGTTCACGTTGTCGAGGAGGTCCTTCCACGTGCCGCCGACGCCGGGAGCCTGAGCCTGGCCGCCGAGCTTGCCTTCGGTGCCGACCTCGCGCGCGACGCGCGTGACCTCGCCGGCGAACCCGTTCAGCTGGTCGACCATCGTGTTGATCGTGTCCTTGAGCTCGAGGATCTCGCCCGACACGTTGACCGTGATCTTTCTGGAGAGGTCGCCGCGCGCGACGGCGGTCGTGACCTCGGCGATGTTGCGGACCTGCGCGGTCAAGTTTCCGGCCATCGCGTTGACGCTGTCGGTCAGGTCCTTCCACGTGCCGGCCACGCCGGGGACGACCGCCTGGCCGCCGAGCTTCCCTTCGGTGCCGACCTCGCGCGCGACGCGCGTGACCTCCGACGCGAACGACCGGAGCTGGTCGACCATCGTGTTGATCGCCTCCTTGAGCTGGAGGATCTCGCCGCGCACGTCGACCGTGATCTTGCGCGAGAGGTCGCCGCTGGCGACCGCGATCGTCACCTCGGAGATGTTCCGCACCTGGGCGGTGAGGTTCGACGCCATCGAGTTCACGCTGTCGGTCAGGTCCTTCCACACGCCGCTCACGCCGGGCACCTGCGCCTGGCCGCCGAGCTTGCCGTCGGAGCCGACCTCGCGCGCGACGCGCGTGACCTCCGACGTGAAGATCGAGAGGCGCTCGATCATCGTGTTGACGATCGTCGCCGAGCGGAGGAACTCGCCCTCGAGCGGGCGGCCGCCGACGTCGAGACGCATCATCTGCGTGAGATGGCCCTGCGCGACCGAAGCGATCGCCTGCGTGACCTCCGTCGTCGGGCGCAACAGGTCGTCGACGAGAGTGTTGAACGAGCCCTCCATGTCGCCCCAGGCGCCCCGCGGAAGATCGAACTTGGCGCGCTCGCGCGTCCGGCCCTCGCGGCCGACGACCTGGCCGATGCGCTGGAGCTCGCCCGCGATCTTCCGGTTCGCGCCGATGATCTCGTTGAACGTCTCCGCGATCTCGCCGTCGATCCCGGTCCAATCGCCGGGAAGCTGCACGCTGAAGTCGCCTCCGCGCACGTGCTGCAGCGCGCGCAGGAGCTGCCGCTTGTCGAGCGCTGCGACCGGTGTCGGATCGGCGACGGCGGCTCCGCCGTTTGCGGGGGCTCGCTTCATGGTGCCTCCGAAGTGATTCGATCCCGCCCGTGCTGCGGGATCCCGACAATTCCAGCATGAGAATCCGGTCTCGTATTTAGGGAGGTCACCTAGATGCCCCTAGGCGGTTGCAGGAGGGGGTAGGATTGCCGCCGATGGCGCGCCTTCTCATGGTCTGTCTCGGCGGATTCGTCGGCACCGGGATGCGCTACGGCCTCAACGGATGGGTCTCGAGGAAATTCGGAGAGACGTTCCCTTGGGGGACGCTCGTCATCAACGTGTCGGGCTCGTTCGCCGCGGGCATCGCTTTCTTTCTCACGGGCCCCGATTCGCCGATGATCGTTTCCGCGACGACGCGCCAGGTCATCATCGCGGGGCTTCTCGGCGGGTTCACAACGTTTTCCTCCTTCAGCCTGCAGACCCTCACCCTCTTGAGAGAAGGAGAAGTCGGCGCCGCGCTCGGGAACATCGTCGGGTCGGTCGTCGCCGGGCTCATCGCCGCCTGGCTCGGGTTCACGCTCGCGCGTAGCCTCGGAGGCGTGCGATGAAGCTCGAAGGCCAAGGCGTCCTCCTCCGCGTCTTCCTCGGCGAGTCGGACCGCTGGCAGGGCAAGCCCCTCTACGAGGCGATCGTCCTCGCCGCGCGCGAGCACAAGCTCGCCGGCGCGACGGTGCTCCGCGGTCCCATGGGCTTCGGCGCCCACTCGCGCGTCCACACCGCGAAGATCCTTCGCCTCTCGGAGGACCTGCCGATGGTGATCGAGATCGTCGACACCCAGGCCGCGATCGACGGGTTCCTTCCCATCCTCGACACGATGGTCCAGGACGGGATGGTCACGCTCGAGAAGGTTCAGGTCGTGACCTACCGGAGCAGACCGGTATCTTGAACCAGAGGCGGCCCGAGTTCGACTAAGGACAGCTCGCCGCTCGCGGCACCCCGTTCGAATCGACGCCGAACGAGCCCGCGCCGCCGCATCCCGTATCGTCTCCGCGTACCAGATAGAAGAAGCCGTCGCCCGCAGCGGGCACGTCGGCGTCGTCGATCGACGTCGCCGCGAGCGCAGACGCGAAGCAGCCTCCGTAACCGGCGCTCAACGTCGACAGCGTCCCGCGTTCCACGTCATAGACGTCCGCCCGCGCCGCGGCGTTCCAGGCGACGTGACCGGTGCCGCTGACCGTCATGACATCGACCTCGCCCGGCGTGCCCTGCGAGGCGTCGAAGGGAGCGCAGTCGCTCACGTCGGCGAGGCCGTCGTTGTCGTCGTCGGGGTCGCAGGCGTCGCCCGCGCCGTCGCCGTCGAAGTCGAGCTGGTCCGGATTCACGATCGTCTGACAGTTATCGATGCCGTCGGGGACGCCGTCGACGTCGGCGTCGGGAAGCTCCACCACCGTCGCGGCCGACTTGAGGATGAATCCGCCGTCGTCGAGACGGAGATCCCACGGCCAATCGGTCGTGATGAACGTCAGCACTTGATCGGCCTGGTCGTTCCAGACGGTGCGCACCTGGTTGCCCGAGCTCGTCACCGCGGTGAACTCGACCGGCATCGTGATGAGCCCCGTCGTCTGGAGCTGCTGGAGGCGGACGTAGGTGCGATAGGTGCCGTCGGCGAGGGCGGCGGTCGTCCAGCCGTACTGGTAGTTCGGCTCACCCGGCTGGTAGACCCACTCCTGGAAGAACCAGGCGAGCGAGCTGCCGTACCGGGCCTCCTGCGTCGCCTGGTAGGTCGCGGTGTCGGAGGCGCCGTTGTCGTGCCCGGCGTACCAGTCGCGCATCGCATTGAAGAAGTTCGTGTCGCCGACGAGGTGCCGCAGCATGTGCTGGACCCATGCGCCCTTGTCGTAGACCGTCGAGCCGAAGAGATCCGACGGGTTGTAGACCGATCCGGCGAAGTTGGACGACGCGAGCGAGCTCATGTAGCTCTTGTAACCGTCCGCGCCGCCGAGATGCTCGGCCCAGAGCGCCTCGCAGTAGGTCGCGAACCCCTCGTTGAGCCAGACGTCGGCCCACGTGCGGGGGCTGACCGCGTCGCCCCACCACTGATGCGACAGCTCGTGCGCGATGACCGAGTCGTAGTTGTGGCCGCCGTTGACGAGCTGGTAGCCGTAGCTGGTGTTCGTCGTGTGCTCCATCGCGCCGCCCCATGAGAACTCGGTCATCCCGTACTTGTCGATGACGAACGGGTACTCGCCGAACGTTTGCGCGAAGAAGGCGATCATCGACGGCGTCGGGGTGAACGACGCTTGCGCCTTGGCGAGATCCTCGGGGTAGACGTAGTAGTCGACCGGCATCGTCCCGCCGGTGAGCGTCGTGTAGGTCTGGGAGAAGGTCGAGAAGACCGACGCGGTCACCGAGACCAGGTAGGTCGTCAGGGGATCGGTCGGCTTCCACTTGTAACGCGTCTTGCCGGTGCCGTTCGGTCCCGAGCCGATGAGGACGCCGTTCCCGGTCGCGATCCAGGTCGAGGGGACGGTCCACCACTCCTCGACGGTCGCCTTGTCGTCGGGGCGGTCCTTGCACGGCCACCACGAGCGCGCGCCCTCGGGCTCGGAGAGCGTCGAGACGGCGCTGCCGATCGCCGCCGAGCCGGTCTTCCGCCAGCTGATCGAGCCGAATCCGGTCGCGTCGGGGACGCCGGAGTAGTTGACCTTGACGACGAACGTCTGTCCCACGCCGAACGGCTGGTCGAGCAGGATGTCGAGGACGTTCGTCGGGCGGGTGTAGGTGAGCTGCGTCGCCCCGCGGAAGATCGAGACGATCCCCATGTTGCTCGCGAAGTCGAGGACGAGATGCTGGAACCCCGCCACGAGGCTCATCCCCGTGATCGTGACCGATCCTTGGACGCGCTGCGTCGACGGCACGAACTCCAGATCGAGGAAGTAGTGCTGGATGTCGACGTCGTCCTGGGCTGCGGCGATCGCTTCGACCTCGGGGGTGCGGGGAAGGGTCATCCCCGCGATCGCGAGGTGGCTCTTCCTGAGCGTTGCCCGCTCCTCGGGCGAGAGGATGTGGAGCGGCTCGGGCGCGGCGTAGGCCGCGGGAAGGAGAGCCAGGCCGAGCGCGGCGACGCGCACGAATCGAGTCAAGGACACGGAGCACCCCGCTGATCGAGTGAAGACCGGCGGAATGTTATACGACCAAAACCGGGCTGCCCGCGCGGTCAGGAGGCCGCGGGGGGTGCCTCGGGCGGGGCGGAGGCCATCGCGGCGGCCGCGCGGCGCGCCTGCCGCTGCGCGATGTAGACCGCGATCATCGAGCCGAGGCCGAGCAGCGCGACGGCGATCTGCGCGAAGACTCCCAGGATCGGGATCATGAACACGAGGTAAAGGGCGATGAGCCCGACGAGCAGCGCCGTGAACGGTCCTGTGGTCCGGCCGATGAGCCCCAGGAGGCGCCGCCCGGCCCACACCGCGACGGGGATCTTCGCGAGGTAGACCGCCACCGCGTACGCGATGAGGTAGATCGCGACGAACGGCAGGGTCAGGATCAGGATCCCCGAGAGGCAGACCGCGATCGTCACGAGGATCGACACGAACCCGAGGCCGGCGGTCCTCAGCGTGTCGCTTCCGATCGCGGCGTCGATCCTCGGCTCGTGGTGCTTGAACATCGCGAGCAGCGCGCAGCCGAACAGGTAAGACGCGACGAAGAAGGCGACCCAGATCCCGACGCTGAAGGTCGACGGGTGGAAGAGCCGGTCCTCGTGCGAGCGCTTCTCCTTCGTGCTGCGCTTCGCCTCGCGCTCCTCGTCGAACGTGACGTCGCCGCCGGTGATCGCCTTGAACGCCTCGTCCATGCGGTGGCGGGTGGAGTAGGAGACGTCGCCCTGGATCTTGGCGCCCTGCTCGATCTCGATCGCGTCCGCGGTCAGCGTCGCGTCCTCGCGGACCGTGCCGCCGAGGACGGCGGTGCCGCCGGTGAACTCGAGCGACTCGTTGATCGTGCCGTGGTGGGTCAGCTGCCCGGTGAACGCGGTGACGCTCTCCACGATCTTGGCCTTGGGGCCGATCGTCAGCGTGGCGCCGGTGACGAGCAGCGTGCCTCCGATCGTCCCGTCGACGGAGACGTTCGCGGCGAAGCAGCGGACGGACTTCTTGACCTCGCCGGAGATGTCGACCTGGCTGCCGGCGACGAAGACGTCGCCGGTGACGACGCCGGTGATCCGTACCGAGGGCGAGGTCAGATAGACGTCGCCGTCGACCGTCCCTTCGATGTTCGCGGACGGGGCGATCTTGACCACGTTCCCGCGGACGGTCTCGCCGGGGCGGACGGTGAAGCCGCGGACCGAGATCTCGGGCGGGGAAGGCGGCTCGGGAGGGGCGGGAGGCTCGGAAGGCGCCGCCGCTACGGTGGCGGTGGCGATGAGGAGCAGCCAGGCGAGGGACACGCCGAGTCGAGCCTGGCGGGGCCGGATCGGGTTGTCGCTCATGGCCGGGCCTCCTTTCGAGGAGGGTTGTAACGTTCCCGTGTCGCGATCGCTACGACTTCCGGGCCAGCGGTCGTTTCCGTGGGGCCAGCGGCGCCTACCAAGGGATGATCTCCCGCAGTTTTTGGGCCTGGCGGCGCGAAAGCGGCAACGGCGTGTGGGCCTCGTCCTTCATGACGACCCGGTAGATCCCCCCGTCCTCGGGAACGATCGCGCCGACCCTGGAGAGATTGACGAGGTAGCTCCGGTGGATCCGGAAGAAGGTGCCGGCGAGGAGCTCCTCCAGCTCGCCCAGGGGGCGCTCGACCATCGCCCGGCCCTCCGCCGTGCGCGCGTAGACGAGCTCGTCCTCCGACTCGAACCAGATCACCTCCGACGGGTCGAGGAGGAGGATCTTGGCGCCGCGCTTCGCCGGGATCCGCTTCGGGGCCGAAGGCGGACGCGCCGTCTCCGCGCGGATCTCCTCGAGCAGGCGCAGGACGTCGCTCGGGGGCGGTCCCGCGCCGCGCACGGCCTCGGCGCGCGCTCGCTCGACCGCCTCGCGGAGGCGGTCCTTGTGGACCGGCTTCAAGAGGTAGTCGAGCGAATTCACCTCGAACGCCCGGACCGCATAGTGGTCGAACGCGGTCGTGAAGACGACACGCGGAGGGCTCGCGGCGCGGCGCAGGACGTCGAAGCCGTCGCCGCCCGGCATCTGGACGTCGAGGAGGCAGAGATCGGGACGCTCGCGATCGAGGATCTCGATCGCGGAGCCGACGTCGCCGGCTTCTCCGACGACCTCGACGGACGGGATCGCGGCGAGCAAGCGGCGCAGGCGATCGCGCGCCGGCTTCTCGTCGTCGACGAGCACGACGCGGAGCGTCATGCCCGTCCTCCCACCGCGACGACGGCCGGCAGCACGACGCGCGCGAGCGTCCCGCGCCCCGAAGGCGCCGCCGACAGCTCGAGCGCGCCCTCGCCGCCGCTCGCCGAGGCGACCCGGCGGCGGACGTTGCCGAGGCCGTGGTCCTCGCGGATGAGCTCGACGGCCGCCGGCAGGCCGACGCCGTCGTCCTCGACCTCGACGACGAGCACGCCGCCGTCGACCCGAGCGGAGATACGGATCGTCCCGCCGCCCGGGACCGGCGCGACGCCGTGGCCCACCGCGTTCTCGACGAGCGGCTGGAGGATGAGCCCCGGCACGCGCACGTCGGCCGCCTTCGGGTCGATCGCCCAGGCCACGCGCAGCCGATCGCCGAAGCGCGCGCGCTCGACGGCGAGGTAGCCTTCGACGAACTCCAGCTCCTCGGAGAGCGGCACCGCTCCCGCGTGCGCCGCCTTGAAGGTATACCGGAAGAGCTCGGCGAGGGTGACGACGACGTCGTCCGCCTTGGCCGGGTCGGACGCGAGAAGGGCCGAGATCGTGTTGAGCGTGTTGAAGAAGAAGTGCGGGTTGATCCGCGCCTGCAATGCCGACAGCTCCGCCTTCGCCGCCTGCTCCTGGAGCTGCGCCTCGACGAGCCGGACCTCCTCGACCTCGCGGAGCGACTCTGCGAGCCGCCACCGCATCCCCTCATAGGCGTGCGCGAGTCCGCCGACGATCAGCGCCAGGACGGCGTTGAGCGCGAAGACGGCGAGCGCCTGGCGGGTGTCGGACAAGACGAAGAAGAGGAAGCGCCAGAGAACGAGCGCCGTCCCCGCGGCCGAGCCCGCGAGGAGGCCGATCCCGAGGAGCGCCCAGCGCAGCGCCGGGGCGAGGTTCCGGAACGCCGGGTAGAGCGCGACCGAGCAGACGAAGACCGTGAGCCCGACGACGTTGCCGAAGAGCAGGCTCATGAGGAGCAGGCTGGCGTCGAGCGGCTTGTCGCGGAAGAGGCCGACCGTGACGCCGACGACGGCGCCCGCCGCCGAGCTGCCGGCGATCCAGAGGAGAACCTGGACGGTGAGCGAGTAACCCGCGCGCCGCCGCGCCTTCATCGTGCGCGAGCCAGGACGAGCGTGAGGTCGTCGTGCGGCGCGCCGCCGCCGCTCCACCGCGCGACGGCGTCGACGACCTCGGAGACGACCGCGTCGAGCGGCTGGTCGCGATGGCGGCTCAGGACCTCGACGAGCCGCGCCGTCCCGAACTCCTCGCCCGCGGGGCTCGGCGTCTCGACGACGCCGTCCGTGAAGAGCGCGAGGAGGTCGCCGACCCCCAGCTCACGCCGCCCCTCGCCGTAGAGCGACCCCGGCATGAGGCCGATCGGCAGCCCGCCCTGCGAGAGGCGCGCGGCTTCGCGAGGTCCGCAGTGGAGCGGCGGGAAGTGGCCGGCGTTGCTGTAGAGGAGGCTGCGGTCGACGGGATCGTAGATCGCGAAGAAGAGCGTCGCGTAGCGCGAGGCCGAGGTCGATTGGTGGAGCATGTCGTTCAGGCGGCGGTTGATCTCGCACGGAGAGATCCCGGGGAGCGCCAAGCTCCGCACCGAGGCCTGGAGGCCGGCCATGAGGAGCGCGGCCGGGATGCCCTTCCCCGAGACGTCCGCGATGACGATGCCGACCCGCTCGTCGGGGAGGGGGAGGAAGTCGTAGTAGTCGCCCCCGACGCCGATCGCGGGGAGGCAGACCCCGGCCAGCTCGAGGCCGCGCACTTCGGGAATCGCCCGCGGAAGGAGCTCTCGCTGCACCTCGCGCGCGATCGCGACCTCGCGCTCGAGGGCCTCCTTCGCGCGGAGCGCGCGGAAGTTCGCCTCGAGCTCGCGCCGCATGGCGTCATACGTGTGGACCGCGATGCCGACGAAGACCGCGAGCACCGCGTTGATGAGCATGATGACGGCGAGCAGTCGCGGGTAAGCCAGGAAGTAGAGAGGCTGGATCGCGAAGACCGCCGCCGAGCCGGCGACCGTGCCGACGACGAGCGTCGCGACCTGGACGACGATCCGCAGCGCGAAGGGAAGCCGCCGGTAGAGCGGGAAGATGAGGCGCGCGCTCACGAGCGACGTGAAGCCGACGACCTCCGCGAAGAGGACACTCGAGATCCAGAGCGGACGGAAGTCGCTCGAGCCGCGGGAGAACAGGATCCCGGCGGCGACTGCGGTGCCGACGAGCGCCCAACCGAGCGCCCACCCGAGCGTGAAGCCCCAGGCGACCGCCGGCTTCGGCGCATGTCCGCTCGCACTCGGCCATCCTGCCGGAGACGCACCGGACGCCGTGCGATCCGCGACCGTCAGGGACTCGCTCAACGCCGGATCTCCACGCACGTATGAGACGCGCGAACGCATCGCGCGGTTGCAGGATGAGATCTTATGTCACCCCAAAACGTGAGAGATTCTAAGGAGATCCCCCGAGACGGTAGGCGAGCATCAGGATCAGATCCGCGGCGATGACGAAGCCGAGGGCGAGCTTCTCCGCCGTCGCACGGCGCCAGGCGACGAGCCCGGCGAGGGCGACGAGCGGAAGGCATGCCGGCCACGCGCCGTGCGCCGCCTCGCCGAGGCTCCGGACGAGCAGGATCGCCGCCGCCGCGGCGAGCGGCAGGAGCAGGCCGGCGGTCCCGCCGGCGTAGAGGGCGGCGGCCGCCGAGAGCCCCACCGGCAGACCGGCATAGAACGCTCCGAGCGAGCCCTCTCCCGCCTGCGCCGCGTACCCGCAGAGGACGCAGGCCGGGCCGAGGGCGGCGATCGCCGCGCTCTCCCCGAGGCCGCGCCCCAGCGCATCGGCGCCGACGGCGGGGGACCGGCGCCACACCCCCAGAAGAAGCGCGACGAACCCGTATCCGAGCGCCGCGGCCCCGGCGACGAGACCCAGCGCGAGGCCGAGAACGGCCGCGGCGGCCCCCGCGGCCGCCGCCAGGACGAACGACTCGCGTGCGCCCGGGGGATCCTCGAGCCGAGCCAGGCCGCGCTCGAGTGCACCCACGGCAAGGGCGGCCGCGATCGCCGCAAGATCGACCAAGAGCCGCGTGAAGAATCCCGCGGGGGGCCGCGCGTCGAATCGCGCGGCAGCCTGCCCGATCTCCACCGCCGCGAGCGCGAGCACCGCGGGGCCGGGATTCAAGGCCTCGAGCGTCGGGCGGAGGCGCTCCATCGCAGTGCCTATAATAAACGGACGAGGTGCCAGGTTGGCCCTGATCGACTCGTTCGGACGCGTGCACGACGACCTGCGGCTGTCGATCACCGACCGCTGCAACCTCCGCTGCACGTACTGCATGCCCGAAGACCCCGTCTGGTTCCAGCGCGCGGCGCTCCTGACCTACGAGGAGATGGCGCGCGTCGTCCGGATCGGCGCCGGCGAAGGTGTGCGAAAGGTCCGTGTGACCGGCGGCGAGCCGCTCGTCCGCCGCGACGTGACGACGCTCCTCGCGGCGCTCGCCGCGATCGAAGGCGTCGGCGATCTGTCGCTCACGACGAACGGCGTCCTGCTGAAGCCGATGGCGCGTGATCTCGCCGGCGCCGGCCTCGGCCGGCTGAACGTGAGCCTCGACACCCTCGACCGCGGACGCTTCGAAGCGATCACGGGGCGCGACCGTCTCCGGGACGTTCTCGCCGGGCTCGAAGCCGCGCGCGACGCCGGCCTCGCGCCGATCAAGATCAACGCCGTGCTCCTCCGCGGCCGGAACGAGGACGACGCGATCCCACTGGCGGCGTTCGGCCGCGACGAGGGGTACGAGGTCCGGTTCATCGAGTGCATGCCGCTCGCGAACGGGCAAGGGTGGGACCCCGGCAGCGTCGTCACCGGATCCTCGCTGCGGGCCGCGATCGGAGCGAAGTGGCCGATCGCGCGCGATCCGAAGGAAGACCCGCACGCGCCCGCCTCGCGCTTCCTCTACGAGGACGGCATGGGCGCCGTCGGCTTCATCGACTCTGTCAGCGCGCCGTTCTGCGGCGATTGCAGCCGCCTGCGCGTCACGAGCGACGGCAAGCTCCGCGTCTGCCTCTACGACGATTGCGAGACCGATCTCCGCGCGCCCCTCCGGGCGGGCGCGGCCGACGCCGCGATCGCAGCCCTCATGCACGAAGCCCTCCGCGCCAAGGGCCGCGGCGGCGCGCTCGACATCCTCGCCTCGCAGCGAGCGCTCCCGCTCGCTCGCACCATGCACCAGATCGGCGGCTAGCGAGGCTCCGTCATCTTGAACGGGTCGAGGGCGGCGTCGAGCTGCTCCGGCGTGAGCGACGTCGTCTCGCGCGCGATCTCGCGCACGGTACGTCCGGTCTTCGCCGCCTGCTTGGCGATCGCGGCGGAGGCGTCGTAGCCGATGTAGGGGACGAGGCCGGTGCAGATCGCGAGGCCGCGCTCGACGAGCTCGGGGCCGCGCCCGGTCGCCTCGATCCCGCGCACGCAGCGCTCGGCGAAGTTGCGCGTCGCGGCACCGAGGATCTCGACCCCCGAGACGAGGTTGTGCGCGGCGAAGGGGAGCATCGTGTTCAGCTCGAAGAAGCTCCACTGGCCGGCTTGAAGGACCGCGACGTCCGCGGCGATCGCATGCGAGGCGGCCTGGATGAGCGACTCCGCGATCACGGGGTTGACCTTGCCCGGCATGATCGAGCTGCCGGGCTGCACCTCGGGGAGCGCGAGCTCGCCGATGCCGCAGCGGGGACCCGAGCCGAGGAGGCGGATGTCGTTCGCGATCTTGAGGAGGCTCACCGCGACGGTGCGGATCGAGCCCGACGCTTCGACGACGGCGTCGATCGTCGCCTGCGCCTGGAAGTGGTTGTCGGTCTCGGCGAGCGCGATCCTCGTTTCGCGCGCGATGACGGCGATGACGCGCTGCGCGAACTCGGGGTGCGTGTTGACGCCGGTCCCGACCGCCGTGCCGCCGAGGGGGAGGAGCGCCAGCTCCTTCCGTGCGTGCTCGAGGCGCGCGGCGGCCTTCTCCATCTGGCCTTCGTAACCGCGGAAGACCTGGCCCATGCGGATCGGCGTCGCGTCCTGAAGGTGGGTCCGTCCGGTCTTGATGACCTCCCAGAACGCCTTCGCCTTGACGGCCAGCTCGTCTCTGAGCAGGACCACAGCGGGGAGGAGCGCGTCGTCGATCGCGAAGAGGGCGGAGAGGTGCAGCGCGGTCGGGATGACGTCGTTCGACGATTGCCCGAGGTTGACGTGGTCGTTCGGGTGGACCTTGCCGCGCGCGCCGCGGCCCGCGCCGAGGATCTCCGCCGCGCGGTTCGCGATGACCTCGTTCGCGTTCATGTTCGTGGACGTGCCGGACCCGGTCTGGAACACGTCCAGCGGGAACTGGGTGTCCAGCTTGCCCTCCATGACCTCCTCGGCGGCCTTGACGATGGCCTTGCCGAGCTTGGAATCCAGGAGCCCGAGCTCCATGTTCGTCTCCGCGGAGGCCTTCTTGATCAAGCCGAGGGCGTAGATGAACTGCCGTCCGAACCGGATGCCGCTGATGGGGAAGTTCTCGATGGCCCGCTGGGTCTGCACGCCCCAGTACGCGTCCTTGGGCACCTTCAGCTCGCCCAGGAAGTCCTTCTCCACACGATACTCCGTCACGTGGATCGCCCTCTTTGCCCACACGGGGCCGCGCGTATTAAGTTTCCCACGCTATCGAGAATATGTATTCCACGGTCCCAACGTTG
>DASUCV010000007.1 GCA_036275915.1 Candidatus Polarisedimenticolaceae bacterium
GTCCCGCTATTTCACGGGCACGCGGCAGCAGGCGACCGCGGCACGCCGTTCGAGTCGGTGCCGTAGCCGCCGGTACCGCACGCCGTTTGGCCGCGGACGATGTAATAGTAGGCCTCCCCCGCCGCCGGAATCCGCCCATCGGCATACGAGGCACCCGAGACGTCGTTGGCGAGACAGGTCGCGCCGGCAATTCCACCAGAGCGAAGATCGCTGATCGTCGACGAGGCAACGTCGTAGGCGGTGCCGCCGCCGAGATCGGTCCAGCTCAACGTCGAGGTCACGTCGATGCGTACGCTCGCCACCTCGGCGGGAGCGGGCACGTCGCTGAGCACGCTGCCGAGCACCGGATCGCAGCTCGCGATCTTGCACGCGGGGACCGGTGAGACGTTCAGATGAGCGCTGAAGCTCGTCGCGGTGCCGAGGACGTTCGTCACGAGGCAGTCGTAGTCTCCGACGTCCGCCGCGGAAACGCCGGTGAGCATCAGGGTGGCCGCCTGCGCGCCCGCGATCGGGACGCCGTTCTTCCGCCACTGGTAGTTCAGTGGCGTCCCGGTCGCCGAGACGTGGAAGACCGCGCACGATCCTTCGTACGAGTTCTGGTCGGACGGTGGCGTCGCGATCCCCGGGGCCACCGGCGCCGATCCGTAGACGCGGGCCACGTTACCCGAGAGCGCGTGATTGACATCGCCGAAGTCGCCGCCGAGAAGAAGACGGCCGTCGGGCAAGACCGCCATCGCATCGACCTTCCCGTTCACCCCCGGCATCGTGTCGGCGAACGACGTGTCGAGGCTGCCGTCGCCGTTCAGACGGACGATGTTCCCCCGCGGCGTGGAATTGTTCCAGACGGGGAATTGCCCCCCGATCACGATCTTCCCGTCGGGTTGGAGCACGATGCTGTACGCCCTTCGGGCGTAGCCATAGAACTGACTGTCGGTCCATCCGAGCGTGCTCTTCTGGAAGCCGGCGTCCAGGGTGCCGCTCGTGGTCAACCGGAACACCTGCTCGATGTCGTCGCCCATGCCCGAGTCGGCGGAATTCCGGCCGACGACGACGATACGCCCGTCCGGCTGCACCGCGAGGTCCGAAAAGGAGCGCTGGAAATTCGGGATGGAGATCAAGAACGTGATGTCGCGATGGCCGTCGGGATTGAGGCGCGCGACGTACTTCGTATTTGCGTTCTCGACCCTCTCGAAGCTGCCACCGATGACGACACGTCCGTCGGACATCAGCACGAGATCCCAGACGCTTCCGAGGCTTCCTGGGCCGACCATCGGATCGACGAAGCTCTCGTCGAGACTGCCGTCGGCGTTGAGACGCGCCACCCTTCCGCGCGCCTCGCCGTTGACGAGCGTGAAGGCGCCGCCAATGAGGATCTTCCCATCCGGCTGAAGGGCGACAGCATAGACGGCGTAATCCGTTCCCGACATTCCGTTCTGGAACGTCGTGTCGACGGAGCCGTCGGCGTTGAGACGTGCGATTCCATAGCGTGGCACGCCGTTCATCGACGCGAAGTAGCCCCCCACGACGATCTTGCCGTCGGCCTGCAGGGCCGCCGCCTCGATCGACGCCGCGAACTCGACGGCGCCGGTCATGCCGTTCGCGAAGGTCTTGTCGAGGTTCCCGTCGACGTCGAGACGCGCGATCCTGCCGCGCGGGACGCCGTCGACCGTCTGGAGGAGCCCTCCGACGATCGCGCGCCCATCCGGCTGCACGGCGAGCGCCCGCACCGCCCCTTTCATCGAGGCGGCCGGCGGCGCGAAATAGGGATCGAGACTCCCGTCGGCATTGAGAAGCGCGACGTTCTCGAAGGCGACGCCGTTGACCGTGTCCGGTCCACCGATCACGACCTTGCCGTCACGCCGCAGAGAGAGGCTACGTGCTCCCACGCCGCCGCCGGCGCCGGACATCCCCTCCTGGAACGTCGTGTCGACCGAGCCGTCCGCGAGGAGACGCGCCACGTTTACCCGGGACACGCCGTTCACTTGGCCGAAGAACCCGGCGATCAAGATGCGGCCGTCGGGCTGGACGACGATGCTCTTCGCATCGGTATCCGGGCCCGACATTCCAGACAGGAACGTCGCGTCCAGGCTGCCGTCGGGCAGGAGCCTCGCCAGGTACGGCCGATCGACGCCGTTGACCTGACCGAAACCACCGCCGATCAAGATGCGGCCGTCGGTCTGGAGCGCGACCGAATACACGATGTAGTCGGGTCCGGACATCCCGTTCAGGAACGTCGCGTCCGTCGACCCGTCCGCGTTGAGCCGGGCGAGACCAAGCCGATTCTGGCCGTTCACCTCACTGAACCGGCCGCCGACGATGAGCTTTCCGTCGGGCTGCACGGCGATGGCGTAGGCGCCCGGACAGCCGGCGCCGCAGCTCTGATCGATCGCCCCCTGGAACGTCCCATCGGTGCTCCCGTCGGCGTTTAGACGCGCGAGGCGGTAGTGCTGCTGCGAGAACTGCACGTCGTCGTTGACGAGCGTGAACGCACCACCGATCACGACCCTTCCGTCCGGCTGCAGCGCCATGGAGTAGACGGTGTCCGACGCACCCTTCATCCCGTTCTGGAACGTTGCGTCGAGGCTGCCGTCGGCGTTGAGGCGCGCGATCCGTGTACGTGCGACCCCGTCGACCATCGTGAAATCGCCACCGATCAGGATCTTGCCGTCCGGCTGCACGAGCATCGCCCAGATCGTCCCGTTGGCGCCCGCCATGCCGTTCATGAAGGTGCGATCGAGCGAGCCGTCCGCATTCAGCCGCGCGATGCGGCCGCGGGGCCCGCCGGCAAAGCTCGAGAAGGCGCCGGCGATGAGAGTCTTTCCGTCCGACTGAGCCGCCACCGATTCGATCGCATCGATGGTGACCAGCCCCCCGGTGAACGCGGCGGTCCCGCGAAAGAACGACGGATCGGGGTCGCCGCCCCGCGGCGTCGCGACGGTCAGCGCGGCATCGTTGCTCAGAACGCTCGAGATGGCGTTGGTGACCGTGACGCTGTAGGCGCCCGCGTCGGCCGCCGTGAGACCGGTGACGGTCAGCGTGTCGCCGGCGGAGCCGCCGACCCGCGGCCCGTCTGTCAGCGGGTTGCCGTCCTTCCGCCACTGATAGGTCAGCGGCGAGTTGCCGCCCGCCCCTACCGAGAAGCTGGCGGAGCCGCCGAGGATGCCGGCCCAGGCGCCGGGCTGGAAGCGAATCGTCGGCGCCGAGCCGGCCGTCGGCGTCCACGTCGAGGCGAAGTAGACGCCTCCCGTATCGAGCGCCGTGACGCCGGTGGTGCCGCCCCAGACGATCATCTCCGAGCCGGTCCACACGGCGCTGTGGCCGTACCGCGCTGCCGGCGAGCCGCCGCCCGAGGGAACGAGCGTCCACGTATTCGCGCCGGTGTTGTAGCGGGCACCGCTGTCCATGTTGCCGATCGCCGTCTGGCCGCCCCAGATGATCATCTCGCTGCCGGACCAGACGGCCGTGTGATCGGCACGCGCCGACGGGCCGCCCGCCGTGGAGCTCCAGCCGTTGATCGCCGGGTTGTAGCGCCCGCCCGTGTTGAGGTAGGTCGTACCGAAGCCGCCCCAGACGATCATCTGGGTTCCGGTCCAGATCACCGAGTGCCGGTAGCGCGCCGCAGGCACGCCGGTCAACGAGGTGGCCGACCACGAATCGGTGCCGGGTGTGTACCGGCTCCCGGTGTTCAAGCGGCCGACCGAGTCCGTGCCGCCCCACACCACCATCTGCGTTCCGCTCCAGACGGCAGTGTGCCGGGCGCGAATCGACGCGACGCCGGCTCCCGTCCCCGTCGCGGTCCAAGTGTCGCTTGTGGGATCGTAGACGCCGCCGGTGTTGAGGTACGTGCTTCCCGCGAGACCGCCCCAGACGATCATCGTGCTGCCGGTCCACACCGCGGTGTGCCACTGGCGCGCCGACGGGCAATTCGCGCCCGTCGAGATGGCAGTCCAGCTATCGGTCGCGGGGCTGTAGCGGCCGCCGGTGTTCACTTCCCCGGAGCCGGTGAGGCCGCCCCACACGATCATCTCGCTGCCGGTCCACACCGCCGAATGACGGCTGCGCGGATCAGGCACTCCGGCTCCGGTGGACAGCGGCATCCACCAGTCCGTCGCCGGGTCGTAGATACCGCCGGTGTTCGTCGCCGGCTCGCCGCCCCAGACGATCATCGATGCGCCGGTCCATATCGCGGTCTGTCCCGAGCGCGCGCTCGGCACGGCGGACACGGATGAGAGTGCTTCGATGACTGGGAGCGCGTAGGTGCCGCGCTGGTCGGCGACCTCGGGGCGCAGCCCCTCGCGAGAGGGAAGGATGAGGCGACTCGCGAGCGTTTCTCTCACGAGAGTCTCGGCGATCAATTGAGGATCGTCGCCCAGCGCATCGAACAGCTCCTGGAGGAGCTGCGGGTCGCGCGTGTGGGACGCCATGCGGTCGAGCTCCGCCTGTAGATCGGCCGGGGTGATCGGGCGATGGAGACGCGTCTCGAGCGCGTTCGACTTGAGGAGATAGTCCTCGACCCGCGCACGGACCACCTCGTCGGTCACGGGTGGCTTCGCACCGGCGTTCTCGGCCGGCCAGATCCGGTGGTTCTGGTAGACCTGCTCGATCGCGCGCTGTGCGGCGATTCGATCGGCGAGAGAGAGTTCGCGGGCCGACACGGTGGTGGCGGCACCAGCGATCGCGAAAAGCGCGACCCGGTAAGCTCTCATGACCGTTCCCCCCTGCTGACCTGACTTATACCGGTGCGACGGCGCCAAGACCATCATTTTTCAGGCTGCTAGAATGACCTGTCCCTTCCGAGGATTCGGCCGAGATGACTCCACCGGAGCAACTGCTTGAATCGTTGAACCCCGCCCAGCGGGAGGCGGTCGTCCACCCGGGCGGGCCGCTCCTCGTGCTCGCGGGCGCCGGCTCCGGCAAGACCCGCGTCATCACCCACCGCATCGCCTGGCTCTGCGGCCAGGGCGTCACGCCCTCCGGCATCGTCGCCGTCACGTTCACGAACAAGGCCGCGCGCGAGATGCGCGAGCGCGTCGAGAGGATCCTCGGCGCCGGGCCGGGCGGCCCCTGGATCGGGACGTTTCACGGCCTCTGCCTGCGCATCCTCCGCCGTGACGGTGGCGGCGTCGGGTTGGATCCTAACTTCGCGATCTACGACACCGACGACCAGCTCGCGCTCGTACGCCGCATCCTCCGCGCCGAGGGCGCGGACGACGCGGCCGGCTCCGCGCGCGCCTTCCTCTCGCGGATCAGCCGGGCGAAGAACGCGATGGAGACGCCGGCGCAGATGGAGGCCCGCGCCTTCGCGCCCGACGCGAAGCTCGTCGCCAAGGTCTACGCGGCCTATCAAGAGGGCCTCGACCGCGCGAACGCGGTCGACTTCGACGACATCCTCCTCAAGGCGCTCCAGCTCCTGACGATGGAAGGCGCCCCGGACTACGCGGGCCGCTGCCAGCACCTCCTCGTCGACGAGTACCAGGACACGAACCGGCCGCAGTACCTGCTCGTCAAGGCGCTGGCGTCGGTCCACCACAACGTCTGCGTCGTGGGCGACGAGGACCAGTCGATCTACCGCTTCCGCGGTGCCGAGATCCGGAACATCCTCGACTTCGAGCGCGATCACCCGGGTGCGATGGTCGTCAAGCTCGAGCAGAACTACCGCTCGACGATGAACATCCTGGACGCCGCGGGTGCCGTCATCGCGAACAACAAGGCCCGCAAGGGGAAGACCTTGTGGACCGAGAACGCGCGCGGCGAGCGGATCGAGATGTTCCACGCTCCCGACGATCGCGCCGAGGCGGCGTGGGTCGCGGGACGCGTGAACCGGGAGTCCGCCAAGCGCGCCTACGAAGACCTGGCGGTCCTCTATCGCACCAACGCGCAGTCGCGGCCTCTCGAAGAGATCTTCCGCCGCGAGCGGATCCCCTACCAGGTCGTCGGCGCCGTCCAGTTCTACGAGCGGAAGGAAGTGAAGGACGTCCTCGCCTATCTCAAGCTCGCGGTGAACCCCGGCGACGACGTCGCATTCCGGCGCATCGTCAACGTCCCGCCGCGCGGGCTCGGCGACACGACGGTCGAGGCGATCGAGGCGCTCGCTCGCGAGAAGGGGCTGCCGCTCCTCGATGCGTCACGGCAGCTCCTGGGAACGCCCGTGCTCGGTACGCGCGCGGCGAAGATGCTCGCGGAGTTCCTCGCCGCGACCGACGCCTTCGCGCGCCGCGCGGCCGCCGAGCCGGCCGCCGTCGTCATCGAGGGGATCGTCGAGACGATCGACTTTCCGGCGTATCTCGCGAAGACCTACCCCGGCGAGCACGAGGACCGGATGGAGAACGTCCGCTCGCTCGTCTCGGCGGCGGTCGAGTACGAGCGGGAGGTCGAAGACCCCACCCTCCTCGGCTTCCTCGACCGCTCGGCGCTCGTCTCCGACGCCGACGAGGTCGGTGCGCGCCCCGGCGTCACGCTCATGACGATCCACAACGCGAAGGGGCTCGAGTTCCCGGTGGTGTTCCTCGCCGGGCTCGAGGAGAACGTCTTCCCCCACGCCCGCTCCCGCGAGGACGACGACGTCGAGGAGGAGCGGCGCCTCTGCTACGTCGCGATCACACGCGCGCGCGAGCGGCTCTACCTCTCGCGCGCGCAGCAGCGCCTCCAGCAGGGGATCCCGCAGGCGAACCCGCCGTCGCGGTTTCTCGAGGAGATCCCCGAGACCCTCCTCGAGGTCTCGGGCGCAGGCTCGCTCGGCTTCTTCGACGCGCCCTCCGGGCGCCGCGACGAGCGCGGCTGGGGGGCCTTCTCCTACGGCTCGTCGGCCGCCAGGGCCGCCTCGCGCCGCGCCCCCGCGTCCTCGACCCGGACACCGGCACGCCCCTCGGACATTCCCCCGGCCGAGGACGGGTTCTCCGTCGGCGTCGCGGTGCGCCATCCGATGTTCGGCCGCGGCACGGTCCTCGAGCGCGAAGGCTCGGGGCAGAACCTCAAGCTCACCATTCAATTCTCGGGGTACGGAACGAAACGCATCTTGCCCGCTTACACGGAGCTTCAAAGGGAAGGGACGACGTCATGAAGGCCAACGAAATGCGCAAGGGGATGGTCATCCGCTTCGAGGGGAACGTGTTCAAGATCCTCGAGGCGACGCACCGCACGCCGGGGAACCTCCGCGCGTTCGTGCAGGTCAAGATGAGGAACGTCATGACGGGTCTCGGCACCGAGCAGCGGTTCCGCTCCGAGGACGACGTCGAGAAGGTCTACCTCGACACGAAGAACATGCAGTACCTCTACCACGACGCGGAGGGGTACCACTTCATGGACACCGAGACGTACGACCAGTTCGCGCTCACCGACGAGGTGCTCGGCGACACGATGTCGTTCATCGTCGCCGAGTCGTCCGTGACGATGGACTGGTTCGAAGGGAAGCCGGTCGGCATCGAGATTCCGCCGTCGGTCGACCTCAAGGTGGTCGAGACCGCGCCGGGGATCAAGGGCGCGACCGCCTCGGCCCAGAAGAAGCCCGCCACCCTCGAGACCGGCCTCGTCGTCCAGGTCCCGTCGTTCATCAACGAGGGTGAGGTCATCCGCATCGGGACCGAGTCGGCGGACTACCTTGGGCGCGCGACCTCGTAACGGTTGATCTCCCGGAGGATCCCCGCTCTCTTCGGGCTCGCGATCCTCGCGAGCGCGCTCCTCCTCTTCGTCGCCGAGCCCATGGCGGCGAAGCTCGTGCTCCCCCTGCTCGGCGGCGCGCCCGCGGTCTGGAACGGCTGCATGCTGTTCTTCCAGGCCGCGCTCCTCGCGGGCTACCTCTACGCGCATTTTCTCGGCCGTCTCCCGGCCCGCTGGCAGGTGACGGCGCACGCGGCGGTGCTGGCGATCGGATTCTTGTCGCTCCCGCTGGCGCTCGGGTCGCGCGCCGCGGGACCGGGGACGACGCCTCCCCTCCCCTGGCTCCTCGCGACCCTCGCCGCTCTCATCGGCTTTCCCTTCTTCGCCCTCGCCGCGGCAAGTCCTCTCCTCCAGCGCTGGTATGCGCGCACCGACCTGCCCGGCGCGTCGGATCCTTACTTCCTCTACGCGGCGAGCAACGCCGGTTCGCTCCTCGGGCTTCTCCTCTATCCATTCGTGCTCGAGCCCGCGCTTCGCATCCTGACCCCGGACGCGAATCTCCTCCCTCCGCATCTGACGCCGTGGTCGCAGAGCACGCTTTGGACGGTGATGTTCGCGGGCGTCGCCGTGCTCACGATCGCGAGCGGCCTCGTGATGGTCGGCATGCGCCGGGCCGAGGTGCACCCGGCGAAGGCTTCGCCGGGAACGTGGCGCGAGCGCCTCACGTGGCTCGTCCTCGCGGCGATTCCGTCGAGCCTCGTCCTCGGCGCGACGCAGTACATCACGACCGACGTCGCCGTCGTGCCGCTGCTGTGGGTCGTCCCGCTCGGCGCCTACCTGCTCTCGTTCGTCCTGTCCTTCTCGCGGCGCACGATCGGCTCGGAGCGGTTCTGGGGGATCTCGTTCGCCGTCCTCGCGCTCGGCGGTACGCTCGGCTTCTGGGCGCTTTCGCGCCCCTACGCGTGGGCGCTCCTCATCCTCCATCCGCTCGCAGTTCTCAGCGCGGGGATGGTCTGCCACCGGCGCCTCGTCGCGATGCGGCCCCCGGCCGAGCGCCTGACCGAGTTCTACGTGTGCGTCGCCGCCGGCGGCGTCGTGGGCGGCGCGTTCAACACGGTCGTGGCACCGCTGATCTTTCCGACGGTCGTCGAGTACCCGCTCGCGCTCCTCGCGGTGTGCCGCGCGCGGCCGGAGGCGCCCGCGAAGAACGCCCAGCGCGCGCTCCTCCTCGACCTCGGCATTCCTGCCGCGATCGCCGCGGTGGCGCTCGTCCTCCAGCAGTTCGTCGCGCGGGCCAACTGGGAGGACCGCGGCAAGATCGTCCTCGTCCTGGCGGTCATCCCATGTTGCCTCGCGTTACCGCTCGTCGCGCGACCGCGACGGTTCATGATCGCGCTCGCCGCGCTCATGGCGATCGCCTGGTATCAGGGCTCGACGCAGGGAACGGTCAAGTACCGCGAGCGCACGTTCTTCGGTGTCAGCACCGTCATCGAGCGGCCCGGCATCCCGTTCACCATCCCCGACAAGAACGGCAAGCCGCAGACCTTCCGGGTGAAGTTCCAGCTCCTGAACCACAACACGACCCAGCATGGGCGGCAGTCGCTCGACCCTGCGTACCGCGAGCTGCCGACGAGCTACTACCACCGCAGCGGACCGCTCGGCCAGGTTTTCGACGCTTACGGCCCGCGTCTCCGCCAGGTCGCCGTGATCGGCGCCGGCGCCGGCACGATCGCCGCCTACGGCGAGCCTGGGCGCAGGATCACCTTCTTCGAGATCGACCCGACGGTCGTCCGCATCGCGCGCGACCCGGCGTTCTTCACGTTCGTTCACGACTGCAAGGGCGACGTCGGCTTCGTCGTCGGCGACGGCCGTCTCAAGATCGCCGAGGCGTCCGACGGCCTCTTCGACCTCATCGTCGTCGACGCGTTCAACTCCGACGCCATCCCGGTGCACCTGCTCACGCGCGAGGCGCTCGCGCTCTACCTGCGCAAGCTCCGCCCCGGCGGGCTGATCGCGTTCCACCTGAGCAACCAGAACCTCGACCTCGTCCCCGTCGTCGACGCGCTCGTGGCGGACGCTCACGCCGCGGGCCTCGTCGAGCAGAACGAGATCGACAACCTCGACCAGCTCCTCCAGGGAAAGGACACGTCGGAGTGGGCGGTCGTCGCGGCGGACAAGGCGTCGCTGGCGTCACTCGCGTCGGACGCGCGCTGGCTGGCACTGCCGGTCCATCCCGGCGCGCCACCGGACAAGCGCTACCTCTGGACCGATGATTACTCGAGCTTGTTCTCCGTCGTCGAGAGCTGGTGAAATAAGGGGACAGCTACCGAATTCTCACCCAAAG